>NZ_JAGIXF010000029.1:0-79590 GCF_021483755.1 Burkholderia sp. WTPI3
GCAGTTCAGCCGCTACGTCGCGCCGCTCGCCGAGCGCGTGCACCGCGAGGGTGGCCGGCTCGTCTGGAACACGTTCCCGCAGGTGGGCACGCTGATGGCGCGCAGCCTCGGCGCGCATGCGGACGCGTTCAGCGCGGGCGGCGGCGTCGACGAGCTGCCGCCATTCGACTACGAAGTGCCGCTGATCGGCCTGCCGCTGCTGCTCGGGACGCAGGCGCCGACGTTCGGCGCATCGGTGCCGTACCTGCACGCCGATCCGCGCGCGCGCGACGCATGGCGCGCGCGGCTCGCGGGCGACGGCCGGCTGAAGGTCGGGCTCGTGTGGACGGGCAGCGCGGGGCACCAGCGCAACCCGTTCCGGCGCGTCGGGCTCGAGCGCTATGCGAGTGCGTTTCGCGGCATCGACGGTGTCGCGTTCCATTCGCTGCAGCCGGGCGCGGAAGCAGACGTCGCCGCGGCGCGCGCGGCCGGCTTCGCGATCGACGATCACACGGCCGAACTGAAGAGTTTCGACGATACGGCCGCGTTCATCGGCGCGCTGGATCTGGTGATCACGGTGTGCACGTCGGTCGCGCACCTGTCGGGCGCGCTCGGCGCGCGCACATGGGTGCTGCTCGACGTGAATCCGCACTGGCCGTGGCTGCTCGAACGCACGGACAGCCCGTGGTATCCGACCGCCACGCTGTACCGGCAGCCGGCGTTCGGCGCATGGGCGCCGGTGATGGACGCGCTTGCGCGGGATCTGCGCGGGGTGGTGGAGGAAGCGAAGCGCAAGCGTTGACCGGCGTTTCGAAGGAGTCACGCCGAAGCTTCGGTACCCGGGCCGAACCGCAGGCCGGGGCAGCCGCCGCCGCGCAGCGCGCGACGGCCGGCCGATGCGTCAGGCGTTCCGGTCGCCACCGGCCTTCGCGCCGTTGCGGCGGCGCAGGCCGGGCCCGAACGTGAAGCCGAACGCGAGCAGCACCAGCGACACAGCGAGCACGGTGTTGTTACCGCTCGTCACGTACGGCGTGAAGCCGCTCGTGCCTTCGATCCGCACGTCGAGCGAGCCGATCGTGAACGGCTTCAACTGGCCGAGCACGCGACCGTGCGCGTCGATCGCGGCCGTCATCCCGGTGTTGGTCGAGCGCAGCATCGGCCGCCCCGTTTCGAGCGCGCGCATCCGCGCGATCTGCAGGTGCTGGTCGAGCGCGATCGTGTCGCCGAACCACGCGAGGTTCGTCACGTTGACGAGCACGCCGGGCGGTTGCGGGTTGTCGCGGATCGTCGCGGCGATTTCCTCGCCGAACAAGTCCTCGTAGCAGATGTCGGCCATCACCGGCTGGTTGTGCACGAAGAACGGCTTCTGCACCGGCGCGCCGCGCGCGAAATCGCCGAGCGGCATCTTCATCAGGTCGACGAACCACCGGAAGCCCCACGGGATGAATTCGCCGAAGGGCACGAGATGGTGCTTGTCGTAGTGATAGATGTCGCGCGAGTGCGGTGTCACGCCGTACAGGCTGTTCGTGTAGTCGACGTAATGGCCGTCCGGCGTCACCGACGCGCCGACCGCGCCGAACAGCACGGCCGAGCCCGTCGTGTCGCTGAACTTGCGGATCGCGACGGCGAACGGCTCGGGCAGCTCCTGGATCATCACCGCGATCGCGGTCTCCGGCGTGACGATCAGGTCGGCCGGCTTCTCGATGATCATCTGCTGGTACATCCTGATCGCCGCGTCGATGCCCGCTTCCTCGAACTTGATGTCCTGCTTCACGTTGCCCTGCAGCAGCCGCACGGTGAGCGGCGCGTTCGCGGGCACGGTCCACGTGGCCTGCGACAGCCCGAGGCCGGCGGTGATCAGCGCGACGGCGATGGCGGCCGGCGCGGCAATCCGCACGCGCGCGTTGCCGCCGGCGCCTTGTTCATTCGCATTCGCGGGCGCGCGGCGCGCGGCGACGAGCGCCTGCACGACCAGCGCGGCGAACAGCGCGAGCACCCAGCCGATCCCGTACACGCCGACAACCGGCGCGAAGCCCGCGAACGGCCCGTCGACCTGCGGATAGCCGCTCGAGAGCCACGGGAAGCCGGTGAACACGGTGCCACGCAGCCATTCGCCGAGCGCCCACGCGCTGGCGAACGCGAATGCGCCGTGCCAGGTCGGCGAGAACGGCCGCGGATCGGGGGTGCGGCGGTGCCATGCATGGCCCGCGCAGAACGACCACAGCCCGGCCGAGAACGCCGGGTACAGCGACAGGTACGCCGAGAACAGCACCAGCGCGCCGCCCGCGAGCGGTGCCGCCATCTCGCCGTACACGTGCATGCTGATGTAGAGCCACCAGATGCCGCTGATGAAGTTGCCGAAGCCGAACGCGCCGCCGGTGAGCGCGGCGCCGCGCCAGTTCGACGTGCGTGTCAGTTGCGCGAAAAAACAGACGAATACGACGAGTTGCAGCCAGCCGCCATGCGGCGTCGGCGCGAAGCTGAGCGTATTTGCTGCGCCGGCTAGCAGCGCGGCCGGGTAGTGCCAGCGCGGCAGCGCACGGCCGGACGCCGGCGCGAGAAGACCGCCAGCCGGGCGGGACGGGATCGGATCGTCCATGTGAAGCGGAAGGGGCGAGCGGTTGAAGGAGGCGCGGCCGGCGCGAGACGGTCAGTCCTCGTGCGAGGCTTCGGCGCGGCGGCTCGCGAGCGGGTTGCGGCGCACCAGCAGCACGTGGACCTGGCGCGCATCGCCGCGCTGGATCTCGAACACGAGGTTGCCGAGCTGCAGCTTCTCGCCGCGATGCGGCACGCGACCGAAATGATGGGTGATCAGGCCGCCGATCGTGTCGACTTCGTCGTCGGGGAAAGCGGTGCCGAACGTCTCGTTGAACTGCTGGATCTCGGTCAGCGCGCGCACGCGGTAGCGGCCGTCCGGCCCCGAGATGATGTTGCCGGCCTCTTCGTCGAAGTCGTATTCGTCCTCGATGTCGCCGACGATCTGTTCGAGCACGTCCTCGATCGTGATCAGGCCCGCGACGCCGCCGTATTCGTCGACGACGATCGCAAGATGATTGCGGTTCACGCGGAAGTCGTGCAGGAGCACGTTCAGGCGCTTCGATTCGGGGATGAACACGGCAGGGCGCAGCATCCCACGCACGTCGAATTCCTCTTCGGCATAGAAGCGCAGCAGGTCTTTGGCTAGCAGCACGCCGATCACGTTGTCGCGGTTCTCCTCGTACACCGGGTAGCGCGAGTGCGCCTTCTCGAGGACGAACGGGATGAAGTCTTCAGGCTTGTCCGCGATGTTGATCGCGTCCATCTGTGCGCGCGGCACCATGATGTCGCGGGCGCACAGGTCGGACACCTGGAACACGCCTTCGATCATCGACAGGGAATCGGCGTCGATCAGGTTGCGTTCGTGGGCGTCCTGGAGGATTTCCAGCAGCTCGGTCCGGGATTCCGGCTCGGGCGAAATGAAGTCGGTCAGGCGCTCCAGCAGCGAGCGCTTTTCTTGCGGTTTGTCGGTTGGCTTTCGACTGGGATACGAATCGTTCATGGTGGTGCGCCCGGGTCATGCCGGGGCGCGCTGTCACGGAGTAGGCAAGGATACACCAAGGGCATGGCGCGGCCGTGTCACACCGGCCGTCCGGCCAGGCTCAGGCGGCCCGCGCGAGCCCCGCTCGGGGACGGCCATGCTGCGCACGGCGCCGTCCTTCGTATCCATCCTATCTCAGAAAGGGTCGCCGGGGCAGCGGCGGCAAAAATGCGTGCACCGGCGGTGGCTGGGCGCTCGGGCGGCAGCGTGCACGGCGGCATTTCGTCGCGCCGCGCCGGCGCAGGCCTCAGAAGCGCAGGCCGGTCGAGCAGCCGCCGGCGGCCGCGCCGTTGGTCGCGGCGCCGCCGCAGCCGAACAGGCCGCAGCCGGACAGCGCGATGCTCGCAGCGACGATCAGCGCGGCGAGCGTACAGCGCGAACGGCGTGACGGTTGCAGCGGAGCGGTTTTGGGTCCGGATGCGCGGCCCGCGCCGGTCGCCGGCGGGGCGCCTGTGTGCCGGTCGGACGTCACCGGCATCGCGCGAGCAGCCCTTCGAGCGCGCGGTCGGGGATCCCGCTCGCGCGCAGCGCGTCCACGGTACGGCTCACGTAGTCGAGCGTCGTCCCGTAGCGGCCGGCCGCGCAGCCGAACACTTCCTTCACGACCGGGTCGGTCAGCTTGCCGGTGTAGGTCGGCGCGTCGCGGCGCATCACGAACGCGAGCGCGTTCACGCGTTCGCCGGTCTCGAGCGAGCACGGCAGCCATGCGGGCCGATAGGAGCCCATCGGCATTTCGCGCTTCCACAAGGTTTCGAGATGTGGCTGCGCGGTGGGGCCCGCGAGCCGGAATGCGATGCCCGAGCACGAGCCGCCGCGATCGAGCGCGAGCACGAGCCCCGGACGTTCGGGTGTGCCACGGTTCACGCGCGACCACAGGTAGAGCCCGCGATGGTAGCCGTGCACCTTGCCGCGCACGGCGGCGACGGTCGGCAGCCCGGGGTTCCAGATCAGCGAGCCATAGCCGAACAGCCACAGATCCTGCTGACCGTTCCAGTCGCGCATCGTGTGCGCGAGCGACGCCGCGAGCTCGTCCTCCGTCAGCAGCCGTCCCTCGCCGATCGACGGCGGGTAGGCGGGCGGCAGTATCGCGGCGTGTTGCATGGCGAAGGCGGTGCTTACTGGTACGGGTTCGGGAAGCCCAGTTTCGCGAGGATGTCGACTTCGAGCGCTTCCATTTCCGCTGCGTCCTCGTCGCTGGTCTCGTGATCGTAGCCCTGCGCGTGCAGCGCGCCGTGCACCAGCAGGTGCGCGTAGTGGGCCGTGAGCGGCTTGCCCTGTTCGTGCGCTTCCTTCTCGACGACCGGGCAGCACAGCACGAGGTCGCCGATCACGGTGCCGTCGGGCGCCGCGTCGTACGCGAAGGTCAGCACGTTGGTCGGATAGTCCTTGTGGCGGTAGCCGGCGTTCAGCGTGCGGCCTTCTTCCTCGCCGACGAAGCGCACGGTCAGCTGCGCGCTGGCGAACAGCGCCGGCTCGATCCATTCGGCGATCAGCTTGCGCTTGGGGAGCGTCTTGCGCACGTCGCCGGTGATCTCGTCGCCGTACTGCACGGACAGGTCGAGTTCCGGCTCGCGCAGTTCGGCTTCCAGCTCCTCTTCGCGCGGCGCGAGTTCGGCGCCCACGTGAAGCGTCACGCTGTCGTAGTGCTCGGGCTGCAGCGCGAGCTTCGCGCGCATCGCCGGGTCGTTGTGCTGCGCGACGATCGCGACGGTCGCCTCGCCCGAGCTGCCCGACAGGTCAAACATCAGGCTTCGGCCGTCCGGGAAGTCGATTCGCAGTCCTTGTGCGTTGATGGTCCGGGCTTTGCCCTTCGCATCGAACAGCGAAACACGCGGGGAATCGGGCGCGGCGGACTGGTCGCGACCGGACTTGCGGGAGCGGGAAGATTTCATGACGGGTGAGGCGATTGGGACGCGTTGAGGATACACCAAACGGCCGATCGCACCCGAATTCTAACCGGCCGCGCACAAGCAAAAAAAGCCCGGCGCGCCGTCGGGCGGGCCGGGCCGTTGGCCGGTATGGCGCGCGGGCGCCGCCGGCGCTTCACGCGTCCTTGTGCTGAGCGTGGAAGTCGTCGTAAGCCTCGACGATGCGCGCGACGAGCGGATGGCGCACGACGTCGGCGCTCGTGAAGCGCGTGAGCGCGATGCCGCGCACGCCGCCGAGCACCTGCTGCGCCTCGACGAGGCCGCTCTTGTGCCCGCGCGGCAGGTCGACCTGGCTCGTGTCGCCGGTCACGACGGCCTTCGAGCCGAAGCCGATCCGCGTGAGGAACATCTTCATCTGCTCGGGCGTCGTGTTCTGCGCCTCGTCGAGGATGATGAATGCGTGGTTCAGCGTGCGGCCGCGCATGTACGCGAGCGGCGCGATCTCGATCATCTGGCGCTCGAACATCTTCGCGGTCTTGTCGAAGCCGAGCAGGTCGTACAGCGCGTCGTACAGCGGACGCAGGTACGGGTCGACCTTCTGCGCGAGATCGCCCGGCAGGAAGCCGAGCCGCTCGCCGGCCTCGACGGCCGGGCGCGTCAGCACGATCCGCTTGACCTGGTCGCGCTCGAGCGCGTCGACCGCGCACGCAACCGCGAGGTAGGTCTTGCCGGTGCCGGCCGGCCCGATGCCGAACGTGACGTCGTGCGACAGGATCTGCTTCAGGTATTCGCGCTGCGCGGGCGTACGGCCGCGCAGATCGGCGCGCCGCGTGTAGAGCTTCGGCGCCGGCTCCTCGTCCGGCTCGTTCGCGTCGAGCTGCACGACGGGCTCGTCGAACGGATGGTCCGGGTCGCCGCGAAAACGCACGTCGAGCGTGTCCTGGCGGCCGTTGCCGGCGGTGTGACGCACCTCGACCAGCGCGAGCTGGATATCGTCGACCGACAGCGGATCGCGCGAACGGTTGTAGAAGTTCTCGAGTGCGGCGAGCGCGAGCTTCGCGCCGCGCCCGCGGACCGTGATCCGGTGGCCGCGCCGCGCGAGCGTGACGTCGAGCGCCTGTTCGATCTGCCGCAGGTTCTCGTCGAGCGGGCCGCAGAGATTGGCGAGGCGCGCGTTGTCGTCGCGCGGTGCGGTGAATTCCAGTGCTTGGACGGTCTTCAAAGTAGCGTCGGGCTCCTGTTGAGCGTCAATCTGTCAGTGGGTGGCCGCGCTCGCGTCGTCGCTCACGAGCAGCAGCTCGCCGCGCAGCGAGTGCGGGTACGCATGGTTGATCCTCACGTCGATCATCTGGCCGATCAGGCGCGGGTGCGACGCGAGCGGCGCCGGGAAATTCACGACCCGGTTGTTCTCGGTGCGGCCCGCGAGTTCGTTCGGGTCCTTGCGCGACGGGCCCTCGACGAGGATCCGCTCGACCTTGCCGACCATCGACTGGCTGATGCGTGCGACGTTTTCCTCGATGGTCGCCTGCAGATGTTGCAGGCGTTTGAGCTTCACTTCGCGCGGCGTGTCGTCGGCGAGGTTCGCGGCCGGCGTGCCGGGGCGCGGGCTGTAGATGAACGAGAAGCTGGTGTCGTAGCTCATGTCGTGCACGAGCGCCATCATCTTGTCGAAATCGTCCTCGGTCTCGCCGGGGAAGCCGACGATCATGTCGGTCGACAGCGACAGGTCCGGGCGGATCGCGCGCAGCTTGCGGATCACCGACTTGTATTCGAGCACCGTGTAGCCGCGCTTCATCGCCATCAGGATGCGGTCGGAGCCGTGCTGGACGGGCAGGTGCAGGTGGCTCACGAGCTTCGGCACCTTCGCGTACGTGTCGATCAGGCGCTGCGTGAATTCCTTCGGGTGCGACGTCGTGTAGCGGATCCGCTCGATGCCGGGGATGTCGGCCACGTATTCGATCAGCGTCGCGAAATCGGCGATCTCGGCGGAACCCGCCGTCAGCGCGCCGCGGTAGGCGTTCACGTTCTGGCCGAGCAGCGTGACTTCGCGCACGCCCTGGTCGGCGAGGCCGGCCACTTCGGTCAGCACGTCGTCGAGCGGCCTCGACACTTCATCGCCGCGCGTGTACGGCACCACGCAGTAGCTGCAGTACTTCGAGCAGCCTTCCATGATCGACACGAACGCGCTCGGCCCCTCGACGCGCGCGGGCGGCAGGTGGTCGAACTTCTCGATCTCGGGGAATGTGATGTCGACTTGGGCACGGCCGCTCGCGCGGCGCTGGTCGATCATCTGCGGCAGGCGGTGCAGCGTCTGCGGGCCGAACACGAGGTCGACGTACGGCGCGCGCGACACGATCGACGCGCCTTCCTGGCTCGCGACGCACCCGCCGACGCCGATCAGCAGGCCCGGTTTCGCTTCCTTCAGCTCGCGCACGCGGCCGAGGTCGGAGAACACCTTTTCCTGCGCCTTCTCACGCACGGAGCACGTGTTGAACAGGATGATGTCCGCGTCTTCCGGGGTATCGGTCTTTTCGAGGCCTTCGGCCGCATTGAGCACGTCCACCATCTTGTCCGAGTCGTACTCGTTCATCTGGCAGCCGAAGGTCTTTACGTAAACTTTCTTGGTCATGGGGATTCGCCGTTCGCAGTGGTTGACCTGGGGGCGTCGTCAAGGGTGAATCGGGACGGCCGTGCACTGCGCGCGAATCGAGCGAGCATGCGCGCATCGGGCAGGAAAGGCCGTCGGGAAAGCCTTCCATTATAGCTTTTCATGCCGTGGCGGACGGGCGGCCGGTTGCGGGCGCGCGACGCTCGCTCTTCGGTTCCGACCCCGCAACGCTGCGTGGCCTGCCGCTAGCGGCACGCGTTCAGCAGGTCGTCGAGCGCGGCTTCCTCGCGTGCGAAGCGCTCGGCGAGAAAGTCGAGCAGCACGCGCACGCGCGGCGCCATGTAGCGCTTGCTGTGATAGATCGCGTGCAGCGGCGCGTCCTGGTGCCGCCAGTCGGGCAGCAGCACGCGGAGGCGCCCGGCGCGCACGTCGTCGGCGATGTCCCACAGCGATTTCAGCGCAATGCCGTGGCCGCGCAGCGTCCATTCGCGCGTGAGCCCGCCGTCGTTGGTCTCGAACGCGGTCGACACGGACACCGTGTGGATCTGCACTTCGTCGCCGCGCGTGAAGTGCCAGGTGTTCATCGGGCCCGATGCGATCGTGATCACGTTGCACGCAAAGCGGGCCAGATCATGCGGGTCGGCCGGCACGCCGTGGCGTTCGACGAACGACGGCGCCGCGCACAGCACGCGCCGGTTGGTCGCGAGCCGGCGGGCGATCAGCGCGCCGTCGGGCGGCGCGGCGAAGCGGATCGCGAGGTCGATTTCGTCCTGCCATAGATTCGACGACGAATCGGACGCCGTCAGCGCGAACGTGACGCCGGGATGCAGCGTCGTGAATTCGTGGAGCCAGTCGAGCAACTGGTGGCGGCCGAAATCGGAGGTCGACGACAGCCGCACCTTGCCGCTCACGACGTTGCGGCCTTCCTGCAGCATCGCATCCGCGTCGTCGAGCGCCTGCAGCGCCTGGCGGCAGCAGTTCAGGTACAGCTTGCCCTCGTCGGTGAGCCGCAATTGCCGCGTCGAGCGTTCGAACAGTCGCGTCGCGATCTTCGCTTCCAGCTTCGCGAGCCGCGCGCTCGCGGCGGCCGGCGTGAGGTTCAGCTTGCGCCCGGCGGCCGTCAGGCTGCCCAGCTCCGCCGCCTCGACGAACAGCCGGATGTCGCCCAGTCGGTCCATGCGATTTTCCAGAGATATTTGAAAATGGTTCAAATGCCACGCCAATTATCAAATATAGGCGCCTTCGGGACAATGCGCGCACATCCCGCTTTCTTGTGCGGTGCGGCACCGACCGGGCGCCGCGCCCGCCGCCTTCCGGAGAACGTCATGCCCATCCCGTTACTGGCGCTCGCGATCAGCGCGTTTGCCATCGGCACCACCGAATTCATCATCATGGGGCTCCTGCCCGAAGTCGCGCGCGACCTCGCCGTGTCGCTGCCGTCGGCCGGGCTGCTGGTCACGGGATACGCGCTCGGCGTCGCGGTCGGCGCGCCGCTGCTCGCCGTGCTGACGAGCCGCATGCCGCGCAAGGCCGCGCTGCAACTGCTGATGGCGATCTTCATCGTCGGCAACGTGCTGTGCGCGACCGCGTCCGGCTACGCGATGCTGATGGCCGCGCGCGTCGTCACGTCGTTCGCGCACGGCTCGTTCTTCGGAATCGGCGCGGTGGTCGCCGCGTCGCTCGTGCCGGCCGACAAGCGTGCGAGCGCGATCGCGCTGATGTTCACCGGCCTCACGCTGTCGAACGTGCTCGGCGTGCCATTCGGCACGTTCGTCGGCCAGTTGCTCGGCTGGCGCGCTTCGTTCTGGATCGTCGCCGCGCTCGGCGTGCTGTCGCTCGGCGGTGTCGCGCTGCTGGTGCCGAACCGTCACGACAGCGGGCCGGTCGGCCTCGGCCACGAGGTACGCGTGCTGAAAGAGCCGCAGGTGTGGCTCGCACTGCTGATGACCGTGCTCGGCTTCGGCGGCGTGTTCGTGGTGTTCACGTACATCGCGCCGATTCTCGAGAGCGTGTCCGGCTATTCGCCGCGCGCGGTCGCGCTGATCCTCGTGCTGTTCGGCGCGGGGCTGACGATCGGCAACATGCTCGGCGGCAAGCTCGCCGACCGCGCGCTGATGCCGTCGCTGCTCGCGATCCTCGTCGCGCTGATGGCGGTGATGGCCGTGTTCGCGAAGACTAGCCACCTGCCGGTCGCGGCCGCCGCGACCGTCTTCGTGTGGGGGATCGCCGCGTTCGCGACGGTGCCGCCGCTGCAGGCGCGCGTGGTCGAGAAGGCCGCGAGCGCGCCGCATCTCGCGTCGACGCTGAACATCGGCGCGTTCAACGTCGGCAACGCGGGCGGCGCGTGGCTGGGCGGGCTCGCGCTGGAACATGGCTTCGCACTCGATGCGTTGCCGTGGGTCGCTGTCGCGGTGACGTTCGCGGCGCTCGTCGTCACGTGGGTCGCGATGCGGCTCGATGCGCGCGCACCGGCACGTGGTGCGGCGCCGGCGGCGCATTGAGCGGTTGACGGGCGGTGCGTCGACCGGTGCCTTCTTCGGTGCCGGATCGGCGCCGTAGCGGCAGGAAAAGGTTCGCGAGAAACGCATTCCTCCGCGATGCTGATAACGGTGTGAAGATAACTTCGTTTGCCGGCCGGGGGGCGGGTGATAGCGTCTCGATACGCGCTGTTCGTGGCGCAACCCGATTCCGGCTTACCCCATTCGCAGGGCCGCGCGGCGGCCCGGAGGCAATGCTATGTCTTCACCCCTGGCGCTGGTGCGCGACGTGTCTTCCTTCGAGTCCGGCGACGCCGCCGACGCGCGGACGACCGCGTCGCTCGACGTCCTCGAGCAGGTCGTCGGCGTGAACCTCGCGCGCTTGCGCGCCGAGCGGCAGCTGTCGCTCGATGCGCTCGCGCGGCTATCCGGTGTATCGCGTGCGATGCTCGCGCAGATCGAGTCGGCGCGCAGCGTGCCGTCGATCAAGGTGCTCTGCAAGATCGCCGCGGCGCTGAAGGTGTCGGTCGCCGCGTTTCTGCGCCGGCACGCGGTAAACGGCTTCGAGCACCTGGCGGCCGAGCGTGCGTCGCGCGTCGTCAGCTCGAACGGCCGCTTCTCGGCGCGCGCGCTATATCCGGAAGGCGAACCGGCCGCCGCCGAGTTCCACGAGTTGCGGATCGCGCCGCTGCATACGGAACCCGGCGCACGGCGCGCGCCCGGCACGACGGTGAACCTGGTCGTGAGCGAGGGGACGCTCGAGGTCAGCGTGCACGATCGCCGCCAGTTGCTCGCGACCGGCGACGCGATCGTGTTCGACGCAGACCAGCCGTACAGCCTGCGCAACCCGGGCGACAGCGAAGCACGTGCGTTCCGCGTGACGGTGAGCCCCGAGGTGCCGCCGCGCTGGCTCGTGCCCGACGCCGCACACGCGGCTGGCTGATGCTTCGGCCGAAGCCGGGCTCGCACCTGTCGCGTTCCGGACGGGCGCCCGGTGCCCGGTATCGGTCGTTTGGACGATGCCGTTAGACGGAGTCGTCAGTAAGGTTTTAGGTGTGGTTCGCTGCGCGGTGCGCGCAGCTGATGTATGCTTGGCCCGCCGGTCACGGGTAGCCCCCGGCCGGCATCAGTGCGTCTTCAGGGCGGGGCGAAATTCCCCACCGGCGGTAGGCTGGCGAAAGCCGGCGAGCCCGCGAGCGCCCGTGCATCCGCGCGGGGTCAGCAGATCTGGTCGAATGCCAGAGCCGACGGTCACAGTCCGGATGAGAGAAGATGTGCAGATAGTCATGTCCGCCAGGGCCGCTTTGCCACGCGTGCGAAGCGGATTGTCGTTCTGTCTGTTTGCAATGCCCTGAAACGTTTTTCGCCCAAATCGTATTTGCGAGGAGCGTTTCACATGTCCTTGATGTCCGTTTCGTCGGCACCGTCCGACGCCTTTGCCGATCTCCCGTTGCTCGATTCCGAACCGGTGCCGCCGCGCATCGCCGCCGCGCTCGACGCGATGCGTGCGGGCCGTGCCGTCGTGTTGCAGGACGATCACGACCGCGAAAACGAGGCCGACCTGATCGTCGCCGCCGAGCGCATCACGCCCGAGACGATGGCGCTGCTGATCCGCGAATGCAGCGGCATCGTGTGCCTGTGCCTGACCGACGATCAGGTGCGCGCGCTCGAGCTGCCGCCGATGGTGCAGACCAACGAGAGCCGCAACGGCACCGCATTCACCGTATCGATCGAGGCGCGCGAAGGCGTGCACACCGGCGTGTCCGCGGCCGACCGCGTGACGACGATTCGCGCGGCGATCGCCGACGATGCGAAGCCGTACGACATCGTGCGCCCCGGCCACGTGTTCCCGCTGCGTGCGCAGCCGGGCGGCGTGCTGGCGCGCCGCGGTCATACCGAAGGCACGGTCGACCTGTCGATCCTCGCGGGCCTGAAGCCGGCGGGCGTGCTGTGCGAACTGATGAATCCGGACGGCACGATGACGCGCGGCGACGACGTCGAGCGTTTCGCGCAGCAGCACGGCCTGCCGATGCTGACGATCGCCGAACTGGTCGAATTCCGCGAGGCGCTGGCGGCTGCGCGCGAGCGTTGCTGCGAACCGGCCTGACGGGGAAGGCAGCGGGCGCATCGATGCGCCCGCGAGACGGCGCGCGCGCATCGGCGCACGCGAGCGCCGGCCGTCAGGACTGCACGTCGCCGAATTCGCCGCGCTGGCCGGCCGCGACGAGCGCCGGCAGTTCATCCATCTTGCGCATGATCCGCGTGATGCCCATCGCGCGCAGCGCATCCGCGTAGTTGTCGGGGATGTGGCTCGCGCCGACGAACGCGATCGTCTTCATCCCGGCCGCGCGCGCGGCGTTCAGGCCCGATACGCTGTCTTCGACGACGATGCAGCGCACCGGCGCGACGCCAAGTGTTTGCGCCGCATGCAGGTACACGTCGGGGTAGGGCTTCGGCCGCGCGACCTGCTCGGAGCTGAACACGCGGTCTCCGAAGATTTCGGTCAACGACGCGCGCTTCAGCGAGTTGCGCACACGCACGAGCCGGCTGTTCGAGACCACTGCGGCAGGCAGGCCGACCTTCAGCAATGCATCGCGCACGCCGGTGATCGGCGCAAGCGACTGTGCGAGTGCGATCTCGATGTTGTGCTCGATGGTTTCGATGAAGTTCTCGGGCATCCGGATCGCGAAATGCGCTTCGAGTCCGGCGAGAAAGCGTGATGTCTGCTGGCCGAACGCGGATTTCGCGGCGGCTTCGAAATCGAGGTGCGGGAACGTGGCGGACAGCGTTTCGAGCAATACGCGGTCGGCGATGACTTCGCTGTCGACGAGTACGCCGTCGCAGTCGCAGATGAGGTGATCGAGCATGATGGTGAAGAAGCGGGGTGTCGGCGACGCCGATCATGCCGCCATGATACGTGCTTTCGCCGATGCTCCGCGAGCCGTTCGGCCGGCTGCCTTCACCGTCGCGTCGATCCCGTGCCGCTCACGCGTGCCGGCTCGCGCTGCTGCACAGCGGCGGCCCGCTCGCGCCGGCCGCCGCTGTGCAGGCGTCACACCTCGACCACGCGCCCCGTTTGCCACGACGTCATTGCCGCCTCGGCCAGCTCGAGCGCGGCCAGCCCGTCGTCGATCGTCGTCCTGACGGGCGTGCCGTCGCGCAGCGCATCGACGAAGTGCGCGATCTCGGCCGCGTACGCATGCCGGTAGCGCTCGAGGAAGAATGGCTCCGGCACGTCCGTTGCAACGCCGTTCGCGGACCACGCGGCGACTTCGGTCGGCCGCACGTTGCCGGCCTGCAGCATCCCGAGGCTGCCGAGCAGCTCGAAGCGCTGGTCGTAGCCGTAAGCTGCGCGGCGCGACGTGTTGATCTGGCACAGCAGCCCGCGCCGCGTGCGGATCGTGACGGCCGTCGAATCGATGTCGCCTGCGTCGCGCACGGCCGGATCGGTCAGGCAACTGCCGGTCGCATGCAGCGTCTGCGCTTCGTCGCCGAGGATCCAGCGGAACACGTCGAAGTCGTGGATCAGCATGTCCTTGAAGATGCCGCCCGAGCTGCGGATATAGTCGGCGGGCGGCGCGCCGGGGTCGCGGCTCGTGACGACCAGCATTTCCGGCACGCCGATATCGCCGCGCTCGACGCGTGCCTTCAGCGCGGCGAAAGTCGGATCGAAGCGGCGCTGGAAGCCGATCATGCAGGTCACGCCGCGGCGTCGCACGACGTCCGCGCATTCGCGCGAGCGCGCGACGGTGAGGTCGACCGGCTTCTCGCAGAACACCGCCTTGCCCGCGTTCGCCGCCGCGACGATCAGGTCGGCGTGCGTGTCGGTGCTCGACGCGATCACGACGGCCTGCACGGATGCGTCGCCTAGCGCGCGTTCGACGTCGGCGACCTGCGCGCCGTGCGCATGCGCGAGCGCGTCGGCCGACGGCGCGTGCCGGTCGACCACGTATTTGAGCTTCGCGCCCGGATGGCGTGCCAGATTGGCCGCGTGGATCTTCCCGATTCTTCCCGCGCCGAACAAAGCGAATTCGATCATGCTGCTCTCCTGTTGACTCCGTTGTCTTCCGTTCGGGCGCGGCGCGTTGGCCGTGGCCCGCGTTGCCCATCAAAACGAATGGTTGATGCCGAGGTTCACGCCGGTCTGCGAACGGCCCGGCAGCGGATTCGCGAGGTTGTCGTTGTCGCTGCCGGGGTTGTTGTTCGCGACCGAGAAATTCGAGCCGCTCGCGTTGCGCACGTGGGCGACGGTCGCGTAGAGCAGCGTCCGCTTGGACAGGCTGTATGCGCCGCCGAGCGCGAACATCGACGCATGGCCGGACGGATCGTGCGTCGCATCGCCCGCGCCGGAACCGACGTGCACGTAGTACGCGGCGCCGCCGAGCGACAGCACGGGCGTCACGCGATACTGTGCGCCGATCCAGTAGTGATCCGCGTTGCGCGCGAGGCCGGCGGGTGTGTCCGGCGCGTTCAGGTGCGTGTAGGCGGCCTGCAACGTCAGCGCGCGCCAATAGAGATTCGCACCGGCGAAGACTTCGCGCGAGCTCGTGAACACGTTGCTCATCCGGCCGTTCGCGTCGCGCAGTTCGTCGTACATCGCGCGCAGCATCACGAAGTCGTTGCGGTACGTGAGCTGGACCCCGTCGCTACGGCCGTACTCGTTCGCCGCGCCCAGGTTGAAGCCGCCGGCCTGGTTGCCGAGCGCGTACTGCGCATGCAGGCTGAAGCCGTTCCACGACGGCGACCGGTACTCGATGTTGTTGCTCGTGATCGGCACGTTGCGGCTGCGCACCAGCGCGGTGGCCGAATATGCCTGTTGCAGCAGCGGGTCCATGTCCCACTGGTCGTTCGCGATGAACAGGTTGCGACCGAACGTCAGCGTGCCGAGCCGATCGTTGCGCACGCCGACGAGCGCCTTGCGGCTGAACAGGCGGCCGTTGCCGTCGCCCGCCGTGCCCGACATCAGGTTGGTGCCCGATTCGAGGTTGAAGATCACGCGGTAGCCGCCGCCGATGTCTTCCTGGCCGAGCAGCCCGAACCGGCTCGCGCCCCAGTCGCTGCTTTGCGCACGCAACCGCGACGCGGTGGTGCCGTTGCCGGTTTGCACCTGGCTCACGTAGTCGAGGCCGGCGTCGGCGACGCCGTACAGCGTGACCGACGTCTGCGCGAACGCAGGCGAATAACAGAGGATTCCTGAGCAGCCAAGCGCGGTAAGCGCGATTCGTTTCATGTCGTCTCCAGACCTTGCGTCGTTTTGTTGTGGATTGTCTTGCTGGCCGGCGTTGCATCGCGCGCCTCTTCGGGCGCGGCGTGATGCCTGGCACGAAGCGTGTCGCGGCGGCCTGCGCCGCCGCGCTCGCTCAGCGGGCGGCCAGCTCGCCGCGGACGTAATCGATGCTCGCCCGCAGCCGGTCTTCGATGTCGTCGGCTTCGGCGATTTCGTTCGCGAACGGCTCGAACGAGAATGCGCCCCGATAGCTGCGCGCGAGCAGTTCGCGCAGTTGCCGGACGTTACCGAGCCGGTCGGCGCCGCCGACCAGCACACGATGGCCGTCGCGCATCCGGTCGACCGGCAGGTCGCTTTCCTCGACGCCCGAGATGTGCACGAGGCCCGTCAGGTTCGGGAAGAAGATGTCTTCGCCCGCCAGGTGATGGTGGAACGTGTCGTGCACGAGCCGGAACACCTGTTCGCCGGCTGCCGCGTAGATGCCCTTCACCGCGTCCGACTTGCGGCGCAGCGCGCATTCCTCGAAGCCGAGCGGTTCGATGAAACCCAGCAGGCCGCGCGCATCGAGGATCGGCTTGAGCGCCTTCAGCGCCGTCACGAGATCCGCATGGCGTGCGTCGGCGTCGCGCGAGTCGGCGCGGCTGTTGGTCGGGCACAGCACCAGCGCACGCGCGCCGCATTGCGCGGCGTAGTCGGCGAGCACGGTCGCTTCGTCCGCGCGCTCGGCGCTCCATTGCTCGAAGCGCTGCAGCGCGTTGATCGTCAGGATCGTCACGCCGCCGGCTTCGGCCGCCGCGCGCACCGCGGCGGCCGGCGTGCCGTCGGTGATCTCGACGCCGTCCAGATCGTTGCGGATCTCGATCGTGTCGACGCCGAGTCGCCTGCATAGCGCGACATAGCGGTCGAGCGGCAGGCGCGGCGCGCTCATCCGGTTCAGCGAAAAGTGGAATGCGTGTTGCGTCATCGTTGTCTCCTCGGGTCTCGGGTGGGGCAGGGCGAATCAGGCGAAGCTGCGCGCGGGGTTGCCGGCCGGTACGGCGTCCGGTGCCGACGCGAGCGCGCGCCACGTGTCGCGCAGCCATTGCGCGCACGCGACGTTGTTGTCGAAGATCGAATAGCGGGCGCCGCCGCCGTAGTCGGGAAACGGGATGAACTCGCAGCTGATCTGCTCGAGCCGCGCCGGCCGTGCATGAACCTGCCACTGCAGCAGGCGCCGTAGCGCCGTTTTCCACGTGTCGAGCGACGCGGCGCGCCACTCGCCGTGATAGGTGCCCGGTGGCGGCGCGACGAACGGGTACTGGATTCCGCGGCCGGGCCGTCCGTCCGCGCGGCGCATCCAGCGGTTCTCCGGGTTGTTCGGAATCACGCTGCGCGCATGAGCATGGCGAACCCAGCCGCGCGCGATCCAGTCGGCGTAGAGGGCCGACGGCGACGTCGGGGCGAGCAGGCGGTACGCGCTGTCGGCCGGCTCGTGCAGGCCCGACGCGTCGAGTTCGGCGCGGTTGCCGATCTTGAACAGCAGGTGCGAATGGTCGAGCGTGATCCGGAACGGCACGCCGGCCTGCTCGACGTGCCGCGCGACACGTGCCACGCGCGTGAAATCCTCGCTCCACATGTCGACGTGCACTTCGAGGCTCGGCAGGCAGCCGACCGGCTCGCCGCGTTCGTATGCGCGCAGGTAGAAATCGGCGACTTCGCGGTCCGACAGCGGATGGCCGTGCGCGTGGTGCGCGTACAGCTGGCAGTTGAGCACCGTGCTGCCGAACCGCGCACCGGCGTCGACGATCTCGGCGACGTGCGCTTCGTCGCGGCCGGCGCGCCAGATGCCGCCGATCGCGCGAATCGGCAGCGCGTGCCGGTCGACCAGCGCGAAATACGGCGACAGGTCCTCGCCGCGCACCGGGTTCTTTTCGACATAGTCGAACACGCCGGCGCCGGCGATCATCCGGAACCGCTCGGCGGGCGTGGGCAGCGGCAGGCCGTCGTGTTCGAGCACGCCGTCGAGGTTCACGCCGATGAGGATCGCTTCAGCCATCGCCTGCCGTCCGTCGTTGTCCTGGATGGCTGCCAAATGTACGGACGTGCCGGGCCGGCTGCATGACAAACGTTGACGAAAAATCGCCAATGCGGCGGTCGATTTTTGCGCCGTGCATCGGGTGCGCGGCGCGGTGTGCGTCAGCCCTGCAGATACGGGCTGGTGCGCACGTTGGCCGAACAGAACACGCGGAACTCGACCGGGTCGGCGGGCGGCGGCTGTTCGACGATGCCGCACGCATGCAGCACGTGCTGCAGCGCGGAGATCGCCTGGCCGTCGGGATCCTGGTCGATCGCGATGTCCATCGAGCCGGCTTCGATGTACGTGCGGTGCAGATCGATCATCTCGTGCCCGATCCAGACGACGCGCCCGGCCGCGCCCGCCTTGCGCAGCGCGGCCTCGATGCCGGCGGAGCCCGCACCGCTGTTGTAGATCCCGACGATGTCGCCGTGCGCGTGCAGCGCGTTCGTCACCGCGCGATAGCAGCGGTCGTCCTGGTCGAGCGTTTCGACCGGCGGCTCGTCGCAGCCGAGGTCGGCGAATGCGTCGGTCAGCTGGTCGACACAGCCGGCCATCCGGTCGGCGTGCGCGCGATAGCCCATGCGTCCGCCCAGCAGCAGCACGCGGCCCGGGTGCGGTGCGAGGCGGCCGAGGTAGTAGCCGGCCGTGCGCCCGGCGCGATAGTTGTCGATGCCCGCGTAGTGCACGCGCGAGATGCCGCCGATGTCGGTGACCATCGTGACCACGGTCTCGCCGCGCGCGATCGCACCGGCCAGTGCGTCGTGCACGCGCGGCGTGTCGCGTGCGGTGACGATCAGCGCCGCGCGCCGGTACGCGGGCCGCTCGATCAGCGCGGCGGCGCGTTCGTCGTCCGCGGCAGGCAGGATGGTCCGGTGTACGACCACGCGCCGGTCGAGCATCTGCAGCGAGCGTTGCAGCGCCTGCTGCAGCCGCCGGAAGAACGGCGTGTCGGTGTCCGGCAGCAGCACGTCGACATGGAGCAGCCCGTGCCGCGTGTCGGGCAACTGGCGCGGCACGCCGAGCTGGCGGGCGGCCGCGACCACCCGCTCGCGTGCGTTCGCGGACACGCTGCCGCGCTCGTTCAGCACGCGGTCGACGGTGGTCGTGCTGACGCCGGCGAGCGCGGCGATCTCGTCGAAGCGTGCGGTGCGCTTGCGCCAGCGTGGCCCGGTAGGGTCGGCCATGGTCGTCTCCATCCTGTGTCGTCGCCAGCGGGGTGTGGCGCTGTCCGGAACGCTAAAGCGATGGCGAAATTTCGTCAACGTTTCGATTGAGCGGGGCAGGGCCGTCGCCTAATTTTGGCTCCATGCCGAAGCGCTCGCCGCGCTTCCCGCGAACGAGAAACCAGGAGACACGAGTGGCCCATACGGACGACCAGGCGCACGAGCGCACCGCGGCGGCGCACCGCCGGGAATACCGAATGATCGGCGGCGCCGGCGAGCGCGCACGGGCGGCGGGGCTCGCCAACGCCGACTGGTACCGGTGCCCGGTGCCGCGGCCGGTGATGAAGCAATTGATGCAGCGCGACGATGCGCGCGCAATCCGCGACACGCTGATCTGGTACGCGGCGATCGTCGCGAGCGGCGTGCTTGCGTGGCTCGCATGGCGCGCGCATTCGGCGTGGGCGATTCCCGCGTTCTTCGTGTACGGCACGCTGTACTGCAGCCCGGCCGACTCGCGCTGGCACGAATGCGGGCACGGCACGGCATTTCGCACGCGCTGGATGAACGACGTGCTGTACCAGGTCGCGTCGTTCCAGGTGTTCCGCCGCGCGACGGTCTGGCGCTGGAGCCACGCGCGGCATCACACCGACACGCTGGTGGTCGGGCGCGATCCGGAAATCGCCGCGCCGAAGCCGACCGACTGGCTCGGACTCGCGTTGAACGTGGTCGCGCTGAAGCACGTGGCGAGCGAGCTGCGCAAGATGATCGCGCTCGCGTTCGCCGGCCGGCTCGACGACGAGGCGCGCACGTACGTGCCGGACTCGGAATGGCCGAAGGTCGTGCGCGAGGCGCGCATCCATCTGGCCGTCTACACACTCGTGATCGGTGCGTCGCTGTACTGGCGCACGATCCTGCCGCTGCTATACATCGGACTGCCGAGTCTCTACGGCGCGTGGCTGTACCTGTACTTCGGCCTCACCCAGCACGCCGGCATGCCCGAGAACGTGCTCGACCATCGGCGCAACTGCCGGACCGTGATGATGAATCCGGTGTTCCGCTTCCTGTACTGGAACATGAACTACCACGTCGAACATCACATGTTCCCGATGGTGCCGTTTCATGCGCTGCCGGCGCTGCACGACGCGGTGAAGGCCGACATGCCGCCGCCGTACCGCAGCACCGTGGCCGCGTATGCGGAGATCGTGCCGGCGCTGATCCGGCAGACGCGCGATCCGTCCCATCACGTCGTGCGGCCGGTGCCGGGTGCGGCGCGCGCGTGACGGACATCGAACATTCCAGCCAGGGAGACACGCATCATGACGCAATGGATCGACACCGGCGCACTCGACGATATCGACGATGAAGACGTCGCGCGCTTCGACCACGACGGCCGCACGTACGCGATCTACCGGATCGACGGGAACGTGTACGCAAGCGATGGCCTGTGCACGCATGAGCGCGTGCATCTCGCGGACGGGCTCGTGCTCGACCACGTGATCGAATGCCCGAAGCACAACGGGCGCTTCGACGTGCGCGACGGCCGGGCGCTGTCGGCCCCCGCCTGCGAGAAGCTGCGCACCTATCGCGCGAAGGTCGAGGACGGCCGCATCCTGATCGAGGTGTGACGCGATGACGAACGACCGTGTAATGGCGATCGTCGGCGCGGGCCATGCGGGTGGCCGCGCGGCGCAGGTGCTGCGCGAAGGCGGCTGGCGCGGGCGCATCGTGCTGATCGGTGCCGAGCCGCACCTGCCGTACGAGCGGCCGCCGCTGTCGAAAGGCGTGCTGACCGGCGAACGCAGTGCGGCGCAATGCGGGCTGCGCGATCCGGACGCATGGCGTGCCGACGACATCGAGCCGATCGTCGCGACGGTCGAGCGGATCGATCCGGTGGCGCGGGAGTTGCACGTGTCGGGCGGCCGCCGATTCGATTACGACGCGCTGCTGCTCGCGACCGGCGGCCGCGCGCGCCGCCTCGCGATTCCGGGTGCGTAGAACTCGACGTCGCGTTGCCGCCGCATCGACGATCGCGGCGGCGGCGCTCGGCAACCGGCTCGTGCCCGATGCTTGGGTCGCGATGCTCATCGGCGCGCTCGTCGGCCTCGAAGGTCGCGGCGTCGACGCGCCGCGCCTTCACCGCGTGACGGTGCTCGATGCGGCGCCACGCGCTGCTCAGGCGCGCGCAGGTGCAGCGCCAGGTATTGCCATGCGCGCAATCTGTCGCTTCTGCTGGCACGACATGTCGGCGTCGCGACCGGCCGGTGGCGGGCGGGCGAACGGCCGACGGTGGGCTGGCGGTCGTGCTCGACGACGGCGACACGCTGATCGCCGATACGGTCGTGGCCGGCATCGGGATCGAGCCGGCCGACGAGTTGGCGCGCGACGCGGGTCTGGCGGTCGATCGCGGGATCGTCGTGAGCGCGCGGCTCGAGACGTCGGCACGCGGCATCTATGCGGCCGGCGACGTCGCGGTGTTCCCGAGCGGCGTGTCGGGGCGGCTCGTGCGTCAGGAGACGTGGCACGGTGCCGAAACGCAGGCGCGCGTCGCGGCGCGCAACATGCTCGGCGCCGACGAAGCGTATCGCGACACGCCATGGTTCTGGTCCGATCAATACGACGCGCAGCTGCAGGTGGCCGGCGAGCCGGCGCTCGGCGAGCGGACGGTCGCGCGCGTGCTCGGCGACGACGCCGAAATCCATTTCCATTTCGACGCGGGCGAGCGGCTCGTCGCGGCGAGCGGCTTCGGTCGCGCGTCGGCTTTCGTGAAGGAAATGCGCGTGGCGAGGATACTGGTCGAGCGCGCGATCGACGTGACGCCGGCGGCGGTTGCCGATCCGGGCGTGAAGCTGAAGTCTCTGGTGCCGGCCGCGCGCGATCGCTAGCGGCGCAGGTGCGAGGGGAGGGGAAGGAGGGTAGCGCGCGGCAACCTATGCCGCGCGCCGGATGTGGCGAATGTGGCGAATGGCAGTGCGGTCAGGCCATCGCGTGCAGATGCAGATACAGGCCGGCGGCCGCGGCGCCGCCGAGCAGCGGACCGATCACGGGCACCCACGCATAGCGCCAGTCGCTGTCGCGCTTGCCGGGGATCGGCAGCAGCGCATGCATGATGCGCGGCGACAGGTCGCGCGCCGGGCTCATCGCATAGCCGGTCGGGCCGCCGAGCGAGATGCCGATGCCGAGCACCAGGAGGCCGACGGGCAGCGCGTCGAGCGCGCCGAGGCCGACTTGCGGCGAGGCCAGATACAGCACGCCGAGGATCAGCACGAACGTACAGATCGCTTCGGTCAGCACGTTGTGCGTGACGCTGCGGATCGCGGGCGCCGTGCAGAACACCGCGAGCTTCAGGTCGGCGTCGACTTCCTTCGCGAAGTGCTGGCGATACGCGAGCCACACGAGCAGCGAGCCGGCCATCCCGCCGAGCATCTGCGCGAGGATGTAGCCGCCGACTTTCGACCACGCGAACTTGCCCGCGAGCGCAAGGCTGATCGTCACGATCGGGTTCAGGTGCGCGCCGCTGAACGACGCGGTCACGTAGACGGCGACGAACACGGCCATCGCCCAGCCCATCACGATCACGATCAGGTCCGCGCCTTTGCCCTTGGTCTTCGCAAGCAGCACGTTTGCGACCGCGCCGTTGCCGAGCAGCACGAGGATCGCGGTGCCGATGAATTCTGCAATATAAGGTGACATGATTTGTCTCTCGTAAGTCGCGGCGGACTCGCGCGCTGCGCGGTCCGCCGATGTTGTTGTATTTCTCTGGATTGTTTGCGATTACTGCGCGTCGTCGGCCCACGCCTTGGCGGCGCGCACCGCGCGTTGCCAGCCGGCCATGCAGCGTTCGACCTGCTCCTTCGGCATCGACGGCGAGAAGCGGCGATCGAGCTGCCACTGGCTGCGCACTTCGTCGAGGTTCTTCCAGTAGCCGATCGCGAGCCCCGCGAGGTAGGCCGCGCCGAGCGCGGTCGTCTCGGTGATCTGCGGACGCACCGCGTCGACGCCGAGCAGGTCGGCCTGGAACTGCATCAGCAGGTTGTTCGCGCTTGCGCCGCCGTCCACGCGCAGCTCGCCGATGCTGATGCCCGAGTCGGCCTCCATCGCGGCCAGCACATCGAGCGACTGGTAGGCGATTGCGTCGAGCGCCGCGCGTGCGAGGTGCGCGGACGTCGTGCCGCGCGTGACGCCGAACACCGAACCGCGTGCCCGTGCGTTCCAGTGCGGCGCGCCGAGGCCCGCGAACGCCGGCACGAGATAGACGCCGTCGGTGTGCGGCACGCTCGCGGCGAGCGCTTCGATTTCGGCGGCCGTCTTGATGATGCCGACGCCGTCGCGCAGCCACTGCACGACCGCGCCAGCGATGAAGATGCTGCCCTCGAGCGCGTACTGCACGTCGTCGCCGATCTGCCACGCGATCGTCGTCACGAGGTTGTTCTTCGACTCGATCGGCTTGTTGCCGGTGTTCATCATCAGGAAGCAGCCGGTGCCGTAGGTGTTCTTCACCATGCCCGAGGTCGTGCACATCTGGCCGAACAGCGCCGCGTGCTGGTCGCCGGCGATGCCCGCGAGCGGAATCTTCGATGCGAACACGGTGGTCTTCGTGTGGCCGTAGATTTCCGACGACGCCTTCACTTCCGGCAGCATGTTGCGCGGGATGTCGAGCAGTTCGAGCAGCTCGCTGTCCCACTCGCGCGTGTGGATGTTGAACAGCATCGTGCGCGATGCGTTCGTCACGTCGGTCACGTGCAGCTCGTGCTTCGTGAAGTTCCATACGAGCCAGCTGTCGACGGTGCCGAAGGCGAGCTTGCCCTGGCGCGCCTTCTCGCGCGCGCCCGGCACGTTGTCGAGGATCCATCGGATCTTGGTAGCGGAGAAGTACGAGTCGATCGGCAGGCCGGTCTTCGCGCGCACCTTCGCCTCGAGGCCCTGCTTCTTCAGAGAATCGCAGAAGTCGGCGGTGCGGCGGTCCTGCCAGACGATCGCGTTGTACACCGGCTGGCCCGTCTCGCGATCCCAGACGATGGTCGTCTCGCGCTGGTTGGTGATGCCGATCGCGGCGATCGACGTGCCGTTCAGGCCGGTGCGCGTGACCGCTTCGGCGGCGACGCCCGCCTGCGTCGACCAGATTTCCTGCGGGTCGTGCTCGACCCAGCCGGGTTGCGGGTAGATCTGTTCGAATTCCTTCTGGGCGATCGATACGATGTTGCCCTGGCGATCGAACAGCATTGCGCGGGAGCTCGTCGTGCCCTGGTCAAGCGCGAGGATGTACTGATCCTGCATGTCTCTCATCTCCATCCGTGGATTGGCGTAGTTGTGATGCGCGCCGCGTGTGGCGGCGCGTCGGTGAGTCAACGTCGGTAACGCAACTGCTACTGCAATCGGAATCAGGCGTGCGGTGCGTGCACGGCGGCGAACCACGCGTCGATCGCGGCCGTCACGGCGTCGAGCGTGCCCGGCGTGACGTGCAGGCCGAGCTTCGAGCGGCGCCACAGCACGTCCTGCGCGCAGGTCGCCCATTCGACGTCGCGCAGGTAGCGCAGTTCGGCGTCGTGAATGCCCGGTGCGATCTCGGCGCCCAGGTCGGCGAGCGACTTCGCGCCATCGATCACGCGCTCCGCACGCGTGCCGTACGCACGCGCATAACGGCGTGCAAGTGCGGCAGGCAGCCACGGATGGCGTTTCGCGAACGCGCCGGCGAATGCGTCGAACTTCGCGTTCGCGATGTCGCCGCCCGGCAGGGGGGCGCCGGCCGTCCACGTCTTCGCATCGCGGCCGAGCGCGCGGCACAGCATGTCGCCGGCTTCCTCGGCGAGCTTGCGGAACGTCGTGATCTTGCCGCCGAACACCGACAGCAGCGGCGCACCGGCGCCGTCGTCCATCTCGAGGCGGTAGTCGCGCGTGACGGCCGATGCGTTCGCCGCGTTCTCGTCCTCGAGCAGCGGACGCACGCCCGAATAGGTCCAGTGCACGTCGGCCGGTGAGATCTTGCGCTTGAAGTAGCGGTTGATCGACTCGCACAGATACTGCGTCTCGTCGCGGTCGATCGCGACCTTCGCGGGATCGCTCGTGTATTCGACGTCGGTCGTGCCGATCAGCGTGAAGTCGTGTTCGTACGGAATCGCGAAGATGATCCGCTTGTCCGGGTTCTGGAAGATGTAGGCGTGGTCATGATCGAACAGGCGCCGCGTGACGATGTGGCTGCCCTTCACGAGCCGCACGCTGTGATGCGCGCCGCGGCCCAGCGCGCCGTGCAGCACGTCGCCGACCCACGGGCCGGCCGCGTTCGCGACCGCGCGCGCGTGCACGACGCGGATCGAACCGTCCGCGTGCTGCAGCCGTGCTTCCCATTCGTCGCCGTGGCGTTCGGCGGATACGAGCTTCGTGCGCGTCAGGATCTCGGCGCCGCGCTCCTGCGCATCGAGCGCGTTCAGCACGACGAGGCGTGCGTCGTCGACCCAGCCGTCCGAATACACGAAGCCGCGCTTGATCGAGTCGATCAGCGGCGCGCCGGCCGCATGGCGCCGCATGTCGATGCCGCGCGAGCCCGGCAGCAGTTCGCGTTTGGCGAGGTGATCGTAGAGGAACAGGCCGATGCGGATCAGCCACGCCGGCCTCAGGTTCGGCATGTGCGGCATCACGAAGCGCAGCGGCCACATGATGTGCGGCGCCGCGCGCAGCAGCGTCTCGCGCTCCTGCAGCGCTTTGCGCACCAGTCCGAATTCGTTGTATTCGAGATAGCGCAGGCCGCCGTGAATCAGCTTCGTGCTGCACGACGACGTGTGCGACGCGAGGTCGTCCTGCTCGCAGAGCAGGACCGACAGGCCGCGGCCGGCCGCATCGCGCGCGATGCCCGCGCCGTTGATGCCGCCGCCGACGACGAGCAGATCGTAGCGATTCGGTTGAGTCACCCTGCTGTCCTTATCGTCTGATGGAAATTGGCGAACACGGAATGTTCGAATTCGAAATTTAACGAACGAAATCGAAAAAGTAAAGTTCGAAAAAGCAGGGCCAGTAGCGCGCGGCGCGATCCCGGACGATACTGGCGGAATCGACCGTTTCGCGAGGTGAATCATGCGTATTGGGATGTGGGCCGGCGCGTGCGCCGTCGTTCTGGCAGGATGCGCCGCCGGCACCCCGCCGCTGGCCGGCAACTGGCGTGCGCCGTCGTTCGTCGACCTGCAGACGTCGTGCGGCGGCGCCGCGCGCGACTGGGGCGCGGACGCGCAGCCTGTCTATTCGACGCTGTACGACGCGTACGTCGCGAAACGGTATCGCGGGCTGACGCAAGCGAACTATTGTGCGTTCGTAAACGAACTTTCGACGCACTATGCGGCGCCGGACGCGGCGGGGCGTGCCGGCTGGGTCGCGTATTTCAACGGCGCGCGTGCGCAGGCGGTGAGCTGGCGGGCCGCGGTCGATCCGACGCTGCGCGGCGGCTGACGCGGAGAAGCTGCGGGAGGCGGAACGAGCTGGGAAGGCGGCACGGCCGGGAATCCGGCCGGCGCGCTCAGGTCAGGAACAGCGGGACTTCACGAATAGCGGCATTTGATCGATCGCAACGCGGCGTCGCCGGTTTCGGTCACGCAGTATTTGCGTCCCGATCCCAGTCCTTCCAGTCGAACGAGCTGCTGTTCGAGCAGCGCGTCGAGTTCATCGCGATCCATGTCGCCGTGATCGGGGGCGTCTTTCACTAGCAGTAGCGTGGCGAATTCATGCGGACTCAGCATCGTTCTCTCCATGGCAACCGGTTTGCCCGCGCGGCCGGCACACGCGCCGGTGCGCGATACCCCGCAGGGTATGGCTTGGGGGGAAAGCTGTATTCGCCGGCCTTGGGATTCGCACACGCCTTGGCAGGGCGGATCGGGCGAACGGGCCGGGGAACTGGAGTCTAGTCGAGCGCGCGGGCAACGACAAATCGTGCCCCGTTAATTTTCAGTTTGACAGGCACGCAAGCTGCAAGCGGTCCGGCCGGCGCGCCAACTTCTTGATTTCACTTGAAGTTTCAGGTGCGGTGCAGCATTGCAACCGTCATTCCGCGACGTACACCTGGGTACCGGCGGCCGCGACTGCATCGGCCATCTCGGGGGGCAGCGGCTTGTCGGTGAAGAGCGCATGCACCTGGCTCAAGTGCCCCTGGCGCACCAGCGCGGGGCGGTCGACCTTCGAATGGTCGGCGACGAGATAGACGGTGCGCGCATGCTGCATGATCGCTTCGGCGACGCGCACCTCGCGCGTGTCGAAGTCGCGCAGCGTGCCGTCGGCCTCGATCGCCGACGTGCCGATGATCGCGTAGTCGACCTTGAACTGGCGGATGAAGTCGATCGCGAGTTCGCCGACGATGCCCTTGTCCCACGGCCGCACGATGCCGCCCGTGATCAGCACCTCGCAGTCCGGGTAGCCGCTCATCATCGATGCGACGTTCAGGTTGTTCGTGATCACGTGCAGCCCGTGATGCCGGTTCAGCGCGCGGGCGACTTCCTCGGTCGTCGTGCCGAGGTTGATGAACAACGATGCCTGGTCGGGGATGTGCGACGCCGCGAGCGCCGCGATGCGCCGCTTCTCGTCGTGGAACATCCGCTGGCGCGCGGTGTACGACACGTTCTCGGAACTGGTCGGCAGGCTTGCGCCGCCGTGGTAGCGGCGCAGCAGGTTCAGGTCGGCGAGCCAGTTCACGTCGCGGCGGATCGTCTGCGGCGTGACCGCGAAGTGCGCGGCGAGATCGTCGACGGTCACGAAGCCGTCGCGCTGCACCCATTCGAGCAATTCCTGCTGGCGCGCGTTCAGGGTGAGGCGAGGATCTCGGGTCATGGCTCGGCGGTCGGATCGTAAGGCGGAGCGGCTATTGTAAGGGCGGGAAGGGCGTTCGACCGGCCTGCCGCGCACGGTGGCCGGCGATTCATGCGGAAACTGCATGGATTCATGTGACAAATGAATTTGTGCGATTGCGCGGATCGCGCTGCAATGACGGACTGCCCGCACGCGCGGGCGCGCGTTCATTCAGCTTTCGACGAGGTAGAACCGATGACTGGCTTCAACTGGCACAACCCGTATCCGACGACCCGCATTCCGGTGTTCGCACGCAACGTAGTGTCGACGTCGCACCCGCTCGCGGCGCAGGCCGGGCTGCGGATGCTGTGGAAGGGCGGCAACGCCGTCGACGCGGCGCTGGCCGCCGCGGCTGCGATCACGGTGGTCGAACCCGTGTCGTGCGGGCTGGGCGGCGACGCGTTCGCGCTGGTGTGGGACGGCGAGCGGCTGTCGGGCCTGAATTCGTCGGGCGTCGCGCCTGCCGCGTGGAACCCAGACTATTTCCGCAAGCGCCACGGCGAGGACGCGAATGGCATCGCTAACAAGCCGACGCGCGGCTGGGATACCGTCACGGTGCCGGGCGTGATCGCGGGCTGGGAGGCGCTGCACGCGAAGTTCGGCTCGCTGCCGTTCGCGGACCTGCTCGAGCCGGCGATCGAGATCGCCGAGCGCGGCTATTCCGTGTCGCCGATCGTCGCGCACAAGTGGGCGGCCGCGGTGCCCGAGTTGCAGGGGCTGCCGGGCTTCGCCGAGACCTTCATGCCGCGCGGGCGCGCGCCGCTCGTCGGCGAGCGCATGTGCCTGCCGGGCCACGCGCAGACGCTGCGCACGCTCGCGAAGGAAGGTGCGCGCGCATTCTACGAGGGCGCACTCGCCGGGCAGATCGCGGCGTTCTCGCGCGAAGGCGGCGGTGCACTGACCGAAGCCGACCTGCGCGCGTACCGGCCGGAATGGGTCGAGCCGATCGGCAAGCGCTTCGGCCGCCATACGATTCACGAGATTCCGCCGAACGGGCAGGGCATCGCCGCGCTGATCGCGCTCGGCATCGCCGAGCATGCGGGCGTGACCGAATGGCCCGTCGATTCGGTCGACTCGCAGCACCTGCAGATCGAGGCGATGAAGCTCGCGTTCGCGGACGTCTATCGCTACGTCGCCGATCCGCGCGCGATGGAAGTGACGCCCGAGCAAATGCTCGACGATGCGTATCTCGCGGAGCGCGCGAAGCTGATCGACCGCTCGCGCGCGACGCACTTCGCGGCCGGCCGGCCGCATTCGGGCGGCACGATCTATTTGTCGGCCGCGGACGAGCGCGGGATGATGGTGAGCTTCATCCAGTCGAACTACATGGGCTTCGGCTCGGGTCTCGTCGTGCCGGGCACCGGCATTGCATTGCAGAACCGCGGGCACGGCTTCTCGATGGACCCGGCGTCGCCGAACGTCGTCGCGGGCGGCAAGCGGCCGTTCCACACGATCATTCCGGCGTTCGTCACCGAGGAAGCGAACGGCCGCACCGAGGCCGTGATGAGCTTCGGGGTGATGGGCGGCGACATGCAGCCGCAGGGCCATCTGCAGACCATCGTGCGGATGCTCGGCTACGGGCAGCAGCCGCAGGCCGCATGCTGCGCGCCGCGCTGGAAGGTCAATCGCGACTTCACGCTCGACGTCGAGGCGACGATGAATCGCGATACGGTCGATGCGCTCGCCGCGCGCGGCCATACGATCAAGTCGATCGACGATCCCTACATGGATTTCGGTTCGGGGCAGTTCGTGTGGCGCCTCGATCCGGACGATCCCGAGCGCGGCTACGTGGCCGCGAGCGACAGCCGCCGTGACGGGCTGGCGGCCGGTTTCTGACGGAACGCTTCCAGTGTGGTGCCCCGACGGGCGGCCGAACGGCCGCCCGTTTTGCTTGCTGCAGCGCATGCCGTCGCATGCGCGCAATCCGTTTGAGGAACTCATCTAACGAACGGCAATATGCGCGGCGGAACTGCGCCCGTCAGGTATGGTCAGTGCTCTGAAGCACGAAGATCGAAGTCCGGCTAAGATGCCAGAATGGTTCGGCCGGACCAATCCACTATAAATGCAAGCAAA
This sequence comes from Burkholderia sp. WTPI3, assembly GCF_021483755.1. Lineage (NCBI taxonomy): Bacteria > Pseudomonadati > Pseudomonadota > Betaproteobacteria > Burkholderiales > Burkholderiaceae > Burkholderia > Burkholderia sp. WTPI3. The sequence continues at coordinate 29,849 of NZ_JAGIXF010000029.1, forward strand.
ACGTCGCCTGCGGGCGCTCCGGGCCGGTGCCGAAGGCACGGGCCGGACGGTCGCGCGACGACTGGGAGCGCATCACCATGCACACTGAAACGACGCATGTCATGCCGTGGCGTATCGAGGACATCGATCTGAACCGGATCGATCGTCCGCGCGCCGCTGCGAACGAGGATTTGCTGCTGCTGCTGTGCGCGGCATCGTTCATCGAGAGCGGCTCCGATCTGTACACGAGCAACCTGAGCGAGTTTTTCAACGACGACCCCGAAGTATCCGAGTGGCTCAACAATGCATGGGAGCACGAAGAATTGCAGCATGGCCGCGCGTTGAAGGCGTATATCGCGCACGTGTGGCCGGAGTTCGACTGGGATACGGCGTTCGCGAATTTCTTCGACGAGTATTCGAAGACCTGCTCGATCGAGGCGTTCGAGAAGACGCGCGCGCTCGAGATGGTCGCGCGCTGCGTCGTCGAAACGGGCACGGCCACGCTGTATCGCGCGATCAACGAGTGCTCTGACGAGCCCGTGCTGAAGGAAATCACCGACAACATCCGCACGGACGAAGTGCGCCACTACAAGCACTTCTTCAAATACTTCAAGAAGTACAACCAGCTCGAAGGCAACGGCCGGCTCGCCGTGCTCGGTGCGCTGATGCGTCGCGTGATGGAAATCAAGAACGAGGATTCGGAGATCGCGCTGCGCCACGTGTTCGCGATCCGCTATCCGGAGCGCGTCGGCGACAGCGAATACAATCGTGCGCGCGTGGCGCGCATCAACTCGCTGGTGCGACGCAACCTGTCGGCCGACATGTGCGTGAAGATGCTGCTCAAGCCGCTCGACCTGCCCGCGAAGATCCAGCCGGGCGTCCACTATCCGCTCACGAAGCTCACGCAGCACGTGTTCTTCCGCTGATCGTCTCTGCGTGAACCGGCCGGCGCGTATGCTGCGGTATCGTCATCCGCTTTCCACCGGGGCCGCCACCATGACCGATTCCCATCGCCACGCGCTCGAACAATGGACGTTCGACGCGTGGCCGCCGGCCGTCGTCGCACTGTTCGACGGCACCGCGCTCGAACGCCACGCCGACTTCGCCGCATCGTTGATCGTCGCGACCGACGACGGCCAGTTGCGCACGACGCTGCTCAGCGTCGGCGAGATCTACGCACGCGATGCGGGCACGTTGCTGCTCGCGCTATGGCCGCAGTCGCGTGCGGCGCGCGCGCTTGCGCAACGGCGTGCAGCCGCGTTGACGCTCGTCGCGGACGGGGCGTTCTGGCAGGCTCAACTGAGGATCGAACCGCTCGAAGGGGACTTCGGCGGATTGGCCGGATTCGCTGCGACGATCGCGCACGGCGATGCGCAGCGGGTCGGCTATGCGCGTCTCGCGACGGGCGTCACGTTTGCGCTGGAAGGGGCGTGCGCCGAGGTGCTCGCACGCTGGCAGCGCCAGGTCGAGCATCTGCGGCGCGCGGCCGCGCGGCTTCAGTGACCGCGCTGGCCGCTGCGCGACGAACGGTTACGGTTCGCGTGCGCGGCATTGCCGGTCGCGGGACGTGCGCCGTTGCCGGCGGACGGTCGACCGCTGCCGCCGCCATTGCCGCTGTTGCTGTTCGCGCCGCCTGCCGTGCGCGGCTTCGCCGCCTTCGCGGCCTTCGGCTGCGCGTTGCCGTCGCGCTTCGCGGCCGGCTGGCCTGAGCCGCCTGCACGCGGCTGGCGATTGCCGCCACCGCCGCCGCCGTGTCCGCCACGCGGCTGCTGGCCGCGGCGCTGCTGGATCGGCTCCGGCTTCGCGGTCGGATCGGGTTCGAAGCCCGCGATCACTTCCTGCGGAATCTCGCGCTTGATGAGCCGCTCGATGTCGCGCAGCAGTTGCTTCTCGTCGACGCACACGAGCGACACGGCTTCGCCGGTCGCGCCCGCGCGGCCCGTACGGCCGATCCGGTGCACGTAATCTTCCGGCACGTTCGGCAGGTCGAAGTTGACGACGTGCGGCAACTGGTCGATGTCGATCCCGCGTGCGGCGATGTCGGTCGCGACCAGCACCTGCAGCGTGCTGTTCTTGAATTCGGCGAGTGCGCGCGTGCGGGCCGACTGGCTCTTGTTGCCGTGGATCGCCATCGCGCTGATGCCGTCCTTCGTCAGCTGTTCGGCGAGCCGGTTCGCGCCGTGCTTCGTCCGGGTGAACACGAGCACCTGGAACCAGTTGTGTTCGCGGATCAGGTGCGTGAGCAGCTCGCGCTTGCGATCGCGGTCGACCGGGTGAATCTTCTGCGCGACGCTTTCCGCGGGGGTGTTGCGGCGTGCGACTTCGATCAGCGCGGGCGAGTCGAGCAGGCTGTCGGCGAGCGACTTGATCTCGTCGGAGAAGGTGGCCGAGAACAGCAGGTTCTGGCGCTGCGGCGGCAGCTTCGCGAGCACGCGCTTGATGTCGTGGATGAAGCCCATGTCGAGCATCCGGTCGGCTTCGTCGAGCACGAGGATGTCGAGATCCGACAGGTCGATCGTCTTTTGCTGCATGTGATCGAGCAGGCGGCCCGGCGTCGCGACGACGATGTCGACGCCGCGCTTGAGCGCATCGATCTGCGGATTGATGCTGACGCCGCCGAACATCACGGTCGAGCGCAGCTTCACGTATTTGCTGTATGCACGCACGCTTTCCTCGACCTGTGCGGCGAGTTCGCGCGTCGGCGTGAGGATCAGCGCGCGCACCGCGCGCTTCGCGCCGCGGTGCTCGGCATAGAACGTGTGCAGGCGCTGGAGGATCGGCAGCGTGAAGCCGGCGGTCTTGCCGGTGCCGGTCTGTGCGCCGGCGAGCAGGTCGCCACCGCCGAGGACGGCCGGGATCGCCTGCTGCTGGATGGGGGTCGGCGACGTGTAGCCGAGCTCGTTGACCGCCTTGACCAGCGGTTCGGCCAGGCCGAGAGATTCGAAAGACATAGATACCACTCTTGAGTTTTATGATCGGCGACGCCTCGCGCGGCCCGCGCGGGGAACTGGCGTCGCAAAAAGCAAAGGGGCGCGGCTGCGGTTTCCCGCAGCCGCGCCCCCGTCTGTGTCGCGCGTTATTTAGTCAAGCGGCGCGGAACGCAGGTCGCTCACCTGTTGCGGCGAGATCGGCGTACCGTTGTTGCCCCACGACATCCGGATATACGTGACGACTGCCGCGACTTCCTGGTTCGACAGCGACTGTGCGAACGGCGGCATCCCGTACGGACGAGGATTCTTGAACGTGCTCGGCGGATAACCACCATTCAGCACCATGCGGATCGGGTTGACTGCCGATTCCATCACGATCGAGTGGTTGCCTGCCAGCGGCGGATAGGCCGGCGGCTTGCCCGAGCCGGTTTCGGCGTGGCAGGTCGCGCAGTTGTCCGCGTAGATCTTCTTGCCCTGGTCGAACAGTGCATTGCCGAACTGCTTCGACGGCTCGTACTGCATGTTCTTCGGCGCTTCAGCCTTCTGCGGGATCGACTTCAGGTACGTCGACATGGCGCGCGTATCTTCGTCGTTCATGTACTGAAGGCTGTTGTGCACGACGTCGGCCATCGGGCCGAACACCGCGCCCTTGTTCGACACGCCGGCCTGCAGCAGGTCGGACAGCTCCTGCACGTGCCAGTCGCCGAGGCCGAGTTCCTTGTCGTTCGTCAGCGACGGCGCATACCAGTTCTGCAGCGGGATCAGGCCGCCCGCGAAGGCTGCCGAGCTCACCGGGCCGCCCATCATGTTGATCGACGTGTGGCACATCGAGCAGTGGCCCAGGCCTTCGACGAGGTACGCACCGCGGTTCCATTCGACCGACTTCGTCGGATCCGGCTTGTACTCGCCTTCCTTGAAGAACAGCGTGCGCCAGCCGATCAGCAGGTTACGGTTGTTGAACGGGAACTTCAGTTCGTGCGGACGGCTCGGCACCGACACCGGTGCGACCGAACGCAGGTACGCGTAGATCGCGTCCGAGTCGGCGCGCGTGACCTTCGTGTAGCTCGCGAACGGGAAGCCCGGGTAGAGCAGGCTGCCGTCCTTCGAACGGCCGGAGTGCATCGCGCGGTAGAAGTCGTCCGACGTCCACTTGCCGATACCGTCCTTGTCGTCCGGCGTGATGTTCGGGGTGTACATCGTGCCGAACGGCGTCGCCATCGGCAGGCCGCCCGCGAACGACTTGCCGCCGCGCACGGTGTGGCACGCGATACAGTCGCCGACGCGCGCGAGGTATTCGCCCTTCTTGATCAGCGCGGCCTGGTCGGCCGGCGTGGCCGCGACGGCAGCAGCGCCGTGCAGCGTGTCGTTGCCCGGCCACAGGACCGGGACGAGAGCGGCGGCGGCGACAATTGCGGCAGCCGAGAGTGCAAACAGGGACTTGCGTTTCATTGTGTCTGTCTCCCTTGCCTTATTGCGGTTCGCTGCCGCAGGCGAGCGGAGTCTTCATCGAACGCGCCGGAGCCGGCACGGGGTTGGCGGGCGCCGGTTGAGCCGCAAGCCATGCGGTCACGGCCGTCACGTCTTCGTCGGACAGCTTCGACGCGATCTCGTGCATGCAGTCAGGTGCCTTCGCGTGGCGGTTGCCCGAGCGCCATGCGCCGAGCTGTGCGCTCAGGTAGTCGGCGTGCAGGCCGACGAGGCCTGGGATCGCCGGCTGCATGCCGGTCAGCCCTGCGCCGTGGCAGGCCACGCAGGCCGGCAGCTTGCGGGACGGGTCGCCTTGCGTGACGAGCTGCTTGCCGCGCGCGAGCGTGGCAGCCGGCAGCGTCGGCTTGGCCGGCGCCGGGTACGGCGGGCGCTCGGCGGAGAAGTGCTCGGCGATTTCCTTCAGGTAATCGTCGTTCAGGTACGTCAGCAGGTAGTTCATCGGCGGGTACTTGCGCCGGCCGTCACGGAAGTTGACGAGCTGGTTGTACAGGTACTCGGCGGGCTTGCCGGCAAGCCGCGGGAAATAGTCGTTGTCCGTGCCCTGGCCGTGAACGCCGTGGCATGCGGTACAGCCGCGCACGCGCTCGGCCATGGTATCGGGTGCCTTGAGCGGCGCCTGCTGGGCGTGCGCTTGCTCGGGCTTGGTCTGCGCTTGGGCAGCGCTCATAAGGCCCGCGCTGCCGATCAAGAGAACGGCGAGCAACGGACGGAAGAGGCGTCTTGAAGACACACGAGACTCCATGTTTATTCGTCGGGGACCTGTCCGGGCTACGATCGGCTCGGCGCGTGGACGGCAGGACAGCCGGGCTGCTGCGACGCGGCATTCTATCATCGATGGGTAATGACGGCTATTTGGCAAAAGGACATCGGTTCCTGTCCGTTTGCGACTTGCGACAATTTGACGCGGTTTGGGCGCCGGCAGCGTGAACCGGCGTGCGCTTTGGCCATCGAAGACCGTACACTCGCGGGTCGCGCGGCGCCGCCTCCGCCGCAGATCCAGTCATTTCTCCCGTTTCCGGAATCATCGATGACGTTTTTTACCATGCCGTTGCCGTCTTCCCGCCGTTGTTCCGCCTGCCGCCGCATCGCCGGCCTGCCGTTCTCGGGAGGGCGCGCACGATGAGGATCGACAGCTTGTGGATCGGGCAGGTCGCGCTGGCGGCGCTGATGGACGCGACGTTCGCGATGGCGATCGGCTCGGCGCTGCTCAAGGCGTGGCTCGGCAAGGACGGCGCACGGCCGGTCGTCGCGCCGTCGCACCCCGCATGGCTGCGCGCGCAACATTCGCTGGTCGCGGCGGCGCTGGCGCTCGTGCTCGCCGAGCTCGGCTGGCTGGTGTACGAGGCGGCGTCAATGAGCGGTGCGGGGCTCGGCGGCGCGTTCGCCGCGATCCCGACCGTGCTCATGCAAACTCATGCCGGCTTCGCGTGGAGCGTCGCGTTCGCCGGCGCCGTGGTGCTCGCGATCGTCGCGCTGGCCAGGCCCGACGGCCCGCTCGCGCATGCGGTGCTGTGGCTCGCGGTGATCGTGGTCGCGGGCGGCAAGGCGTCGCTCGGCCATGCGGCCGATACGGGCCCGCTGTCCGCGGCGGTCGGCGTGCAGACGCTGCACCTGCTCGCCACTGCGGTGTGGGGCGGCCTCGTGCTCGCGGGCGGGCTCGCAGTGCTGCCGGCGCTCGGCTCGTCGGTCGCGCGCGGCGCGCTGATCCGGATCGGTCAGCACCTGTCGCGCACGTCGATGATCGCGGTCGTGTTCGTGCTCGGCACCGGCGTGCTCAATGCGCTGCGCGGGCTCGGCGGCTCGCTCGCGCCGCTCGACGGCAGCACCTGGGGGCGCGTGCTGTTGCTCAAGCTGCTGCTCGTCGGGCTCGCGCTCGTGCTCGGCGGGCTGAACCGCTTCTCCGCGCTGCCGCGCCTGCGTCGCACCGCGTCGACCGAGGATGCGCACACGTTCCGCAACATCCTGCATCTCGAAGCGTTGACGATGATCGGCGTGTTCGTCGCGGCCGCCGTGCTGTCGTTCAGCGTGCCGGGCTTCGCGGCGCTTGGCTGACGGTGCGCCCGGCGCGGCGCGCGGCGGCGTCGCCCGCACGTGGCGCGCACGCAAAAACGGCCGCCTGGTCGGGCGGCCGTCCCGAAACCGGCGGCGCGGCGTGGCGGCCGCGCAAGCCGGCTTGTCTCACCATTCGGCGACGCTGCCGTCCGCGTGACGCCATACCGGGTTGCGCCAGCGGTGGCCCGTCTTCGCCATCTCGCGCACCTTCTCCTCGTTGACGTCGATGCCGAGCCCCGGGCCCTGCGGGATCGCGACGAAGCCGTCTTCGTAGCGGAACACCTCCGGGTTGCGCAGGTAGTCGAGCAGGTCGTTGCCCTGGTTGTAGTGGATGCCGAGGCTCTGTTCCTGGATGAACGCGTTGTAGCTGACCGCATCGAGCTGCAGGCACGCGGCGAGCGCGATCGGGCCGAGCGGGCAGTGCAGCGCGAGCGCGACGTCGTAGCTTTCCGCGAGCGTCGCGATCTTGCGGCACTCGGTGATGCCGCCCGCATGCGATGCGTCGGGCTGGATGATGTCGACGTAGCCGCCCGCGAGGATGTGCTTGAAGTCCCAGCGCGAATAGAGCCGCTCGCCCAGCGCGATCGGCGTGTTGGTCTGGTTGACGATGTCGCGCAGCGCCTCGGCGTTCTCCGACAGCACCGGCTCCTCGATGAACATCAGCCTGTACGGATCGAGCTCCTTCGCGAGCACCTTCGCCATCGGCTTGTGCACGCGGCCGTGGAAGTCCACGCCGATCCCGACGTGCGGGCCGACCGCGTCGCGTACTGCCGAGACGTTTGCGATCACCTGCTCGACCTTGTCGTAGGTGTCGACGATCTGCAGTTCCTCGGAGCCGTTCATCTTCACGGCCTTGAAGCCGCGCTCGACCACCGCGCGCGCATTGTTCGCGACGTCGCTCGGACGATCGCCGCCGATCCACGAATACACCTTGATCCGGTCGCGCACCTGACCGCCGAGCAGCGCGTGCACGGGCACGCCGTGATGCTTGCCCTTGATGTCCCACAATGCCTGGTCGACGCCCGCGATCGCGCTCATCATGATCGGGCCGCCGCGGTAGAAGCCGGCGCGATACATGACCTGCCAGTGATCCTCGATCAGCAGCGGGTCGCGGCCGACGAGGTAGTCGGCGAGTTCCTGCACCGCGGCTTCGACCGTGTGCGCGCGACCCTCGACGACCGGCTCGCCCCAGCCGACGATGCCTTCGTCCGTTTCGATCTTGAGGAACAGCCAGCGCGGCGGGACGACGAAGGTTTCGAGGCGGGTGATTTTCATCTCGGGAGTCTCCATGGTTGACCGGCGCGGACGTGCGGATGCGACGCCGGTCGCGTGCGTTGCGGTTATCCTAGCGTAGGCCGCTAAAAAATAGTATTAATAGCATTATTGTGCAGATAGTGGGCAACGGGCGGCATGTCCGCCAACGGAGAACGATCATTCAACGCGACCTGCATGGACAGACGGCTTTCCAGCTTGCGACCGCGATCCTGCGCGGCGACTATCCGCCTGAATCGCTGCTGCCGAGGGAACCCGAGCTGATGGAGATGTTCGGTGTGAGCCGCACGGTGCTGCGCGAGGCGCTGCGCACGCTGACGTCGAAGGGGCTCGTCGAATCGCGGCCGAAGGTCGGCACGCGCGTGCGGCCGCGGCGCGCGTGGAACCTGCTCGATGCCGACCTGCTCGATTGGTATGCGCGCGTCGCGCCGCCGCTCGCGTTTGCGCTGAAGCTGCAGGAGATGCGCGAGATGATCGAGCCGCACGCGGCCGCGCTGGCTGCGCGCGCACACTGCCCGGGCGGCTTCGATGCGATCGAGGACGCGGTGCGTGCGATGGCCGCCGCACGCAACATCGACGAATGGGTGCGCGCCGACCTGCGCTTTCACCTGAGCGTGCTGGAGGCCGGCGGTAACGAACTGCTGGTGCCGCTCGGCGCGCTGATCGACCGCACGCTCGAGGCCCAGTTGCATCTGAATGCGCGGCGCGCGCACGTGTTCAACGCGTCGCTCGCCGAGCACACGGCCGTCAGCGACGCGATCCGCGTGCGCGACGAGGACGCCGCGCGCCGCGCGATGACGACGCTGCTCGCGGTGACGCGCGCGCGAATCGAGATGGCGTGACGGGAAGGGCGCTGGCGTGCCGTCAGGCGCTCGCTCAGCCGCCAATGGCCGCGATCAACGTGCGATGCCTCGAGGATGTCGATATCGACGGGCTGCCCGTCGCGCGCTTCGCCGGCCGCTCGCACTAGCGCCGGCAGCAGCATGGCGCTGGCCCAGGGCGGCGCGCCGTCGCGCGCGTTGCCATCAGGACGGTTCGACCGGCGCCGCGCGCGGCGTGGGCATTTCGGCCTGCGGCGCCGGGCCCGTCGTGCGCGTGCCGGCCTCGGCCGGGCGTTCGATCAGCGGCGCGAGCGCCGGCGCCATCGACTTCAGCAACTGCACGGCCATCGCGCTCGTAAAGTCGTAGCGGGCTGCGTACGGCTCGTGCGCGGTCGCCGTCAGCACGCCGAAGAAGCGGTCGCCGAGCACGAACACGAACGTGCCGCTGCGATTGACCTTGCGCGACTCGATCAGCCGCGCACCGCGCGCATACACGTTGAAGCGCTGGTCGCCCGTCCCCGTCTTGCCGTACACCGCCAGCGTCTTGCCGTCGGGCAGCGTGAGGCCGCCCGCGAGCCGCCGCCCGGTGCCGTTGAGCACGACGTCGCGCAGCAGCGTGCGCGACACGTTGACGATCTCCGGCGACAGCGTCGGCTGCGGTTGCGCGGCCGCGCGCACGAAGCGCGTTTCGTACGGCGTGCCCTTCGCGAAGTCCAGGCGAGTGATCGTCTCGGTCGGTGCTTTCTCGCCGTTGTTCGCGATCAGGCCGATCAGTTTCGCGAGCGCGTCGGGCTGGTCGCCCGATGCGCCGATCGCGGCCGCATACGACGGCGTGACGTTCGCGAACGGATAGCCGAGCGCGCGCCACGCCTTCGTGATTTCCGCGTACGCGCGCAGCTCGACCATGCGGCGGATGCGGCGATCCTGGGTCGCGTGATAGCGCGTCTTGTACAGCCATGAGTAGGTGTAGAAGCGGGCATCGTGGCTGTCGCGCTGCACGTCGGCGAGCGATGCGTTCGGGTGCGCGCGCAGGTAGTTCAGCGTCCATAGCGCGAGCGGGTGGACGCTCGCGATATAGCCGCGATCGTTCAGGTTGAAGCGGTCGATCGCGTACTTCGCATAGAGCGCGGCGAGATCGTCGTCCGACAGCGACGCGGCCGGCGTGCCCTTCAGTTGCGCGCGCATCTGCGCATCGAACCACGCGAGCGATTCGTTCGGCGCGACGCTGCGCAGCACCGTCGCGATCTTCGGCGGCGACTTGCGCACGTCCTGCAGCATCAGCGCGAGCGCGTCGTCGGGGGCCTTGTCCGCATAGCGTGTGTAGTAGCGCTTCACGTAGACCTGGCTTTCGCCGTCGACGAACTGCGCGAGGTAATGCCGGCGCTGTTCGGGATCGTCGAGCCACGACGACGACGGACCGGCCGCCTTCAGCATTTCGTAATGAACGATGTCGCGCATCAGCCGCACGAACACGAGGTTGACCGAATGCTCGAACGCGGCGTGCAGCGTCATGATGCGGCCGTTGTCCGACTTGTCGAAGTTCGAGAACACCTGCGCGCCGCCGCCCGTGTAGAACACGTCGGGACTTGCCGAGTACTTGCGCTCGACCGCCGCGTCGAGCATCACCTGCAGCGAGCGGTCGCGCGTATGCGACAGGTAGTCGAGCGCCCAGTGCGACAGCGCGTCGATCGGATCGGGCTTCACCCGCGCGAGCTGTGCGTTCGACAAGCTGGCGTAGCGTGCGTGCAGGTCGGACACGATCTGCAGGTAGGTGATCAGCGTGCGCAGCTTCGCGGTCGAGCCGAGGTTGATGCGCCCGCCGCGATTCACGTCGAACGGCTCATTCACGCTGTCGGTCTGCACGCGCAGCATGTTCGCGCCGTTGCGATGCTCGTACAGCGTGAAGCTGTACGTCAGGTGCGACGGATCGTCCTTCGGCGCGAGCATCTCGAAGCCGTACAGGCCGGCCGCCTGCGCGCCATCGCGGGTCGACGCCAGCGCGAGCCGTTGGGCGACGGCCTGCTGCACGCCGTTGTCGAGCGTGCTGGTCGCCTGCAGGTCGAACTGGTCGAGCTGATACAGGTCGCTGATGCCGAGCAACGACAGCAGCGATGTGCGTGCCGACGTCACGGCCTTGCGCGACACGAACGACTGCACGTGCGCGGCGGCCGGCGGTGCGCTGCGCTCGATCTGCGCGGCGAGCGCCGCATCGCGCAGCGCGGGCGAGATCACGCCGCCGCTCGACAGCAGCCGCAGATAGCTGTCGGTCAGCTTCTGCAGCGCCGGATAGCCGCGATTCAGGAAGTACGACGGCGCGCGCTGCGCGATGATCAGCGACAGTACCTCGCGGAACGTCTTGCCCTGTTCGTCGACGTTGTCGCCGGTCGTCGGGGCGGACAGAATGCGGTTCACGTCGTTGAAGTCGCGGCCGTACCAGGCGGCAAGACCGTCGCCGATGCCGGTGATCTCGCCGATATGCGGACGCGCGGCGAGCGGCACCGAATTCAGGTAGCGCACGAGGATCGTCCGGCGCGCGAGCATCGTCTGCGGGCCGTTCATGTACGCGAGGATCGACGCGGACGCGATCTGCCGCAGCTTCTCGGGCGGTGTCGCGGTGCGCCCGTTCGGCGAATGGCGGAATTTCTCGATCTGCGTGGCGAGCGTGCTGCCGCCCGGGCGCGCCTGGTGACGGTTGACGACGTGCATCGCCTGGTCGGCGAGCGCGCGGCTGAAGCGGCCCCAGTCGATCGCCGGGTTGCGGTTCGGTTGCGCCGGGTCGAGCAGGTAGCGATCCTCGATGAACGTCAGCGAGTTGGCGACCACGCGCGGCACCGCGTCGAAATCGGCATACACGCGCTGCGGGAACACCGTCGCGAACAGCGGCGAGCCGGTCGAGTCGAACAGCATCAGCCCGGCCTGGTCCTTCTCGTCGTAAGGTAGGAACAGGCCGCGGTCGGCGAGCGACAGCATTCGCTCGGAGTCGCGCGCCTGCTGGCCGACGACGAAGCCGCGCGCGAGCAGGCGCTGCTGGAATGCCGGAATCATCGAGTAGCCGAGCCGCTCGTCGTACGGGCCGTTCGCCGGGAAGCGGATATGGTCGCTCGGCCCCGTCTCGACGGTGTAGCCGACGTCGCGGGTGAGTTCGGACAGGTAGTGCGCCTGCAGGCGCGACGTCTCGATCTCGGTCTGTACGACGCGCGCAATGATCGCGATCGCGATCACCAGCGCGGCCAGCAAAGACCATTTGATCCACGTCCAGACCGATGCACTACCGGTCACGCGCGGCAGGATGCGATTCAGCGGCCGATTCATGGCGGCATCTCCCTGAAGGCGCGGGCTCCGGCCGCGCCCCTCATTAAGGATTAGTGTAGTCCTCAACCGCAGCCTGCCAAGGGCGGTTCACTACCGAGATGCGCCGACGCAACACGCGTGCCCAAGCCGCGCGAAGCCGGTGGCGCGAACCGCCGCCGCCGCGGCTGGCGCGCCATTGCGGCCGTTCGGGGATACACGCAACGGGCCGGATCGATGCCGAAAAACGGTGCTCGATTACGCCCTTCATTCACCTGACGAAACGATCGATCAGGTGATCGACGAAGAGCCGCGCCTTGCGCGGAAAATGGCGTCGGCTCGGGTACACGATATTCATCTCCAGTTCCTCGAGCCGATAGTCGGGCAGCATCGCCAGCAGACGGCCCTTCACGAGATCCGGTTCGACGAGAAAGTCGGGCAGCACCGCGATACCCATGCCCGCGAGCGCCCAGTTCCGGATCAGCCCGATGTTGTTCGACGACGCGGATTTGTTCGGGCGCACGGTGACGGGCGTCGAGCCCTGATTGAATGACAGGTGTTCGCCCGCGAAGTCGGCATGAAACGCGAGGCACGCGTGGGACGCGAGGTCGTACGGGTGGGCCGGCGCGCCATGCCGCTCGACATATTGAGGCGCCGCGCAGACAAGCCGCTTGAGGCGCGTGAGCGGACGTTTCACCAGCGTGTTGGTGCTGATGTGCTGCGACAGCAGCAGCCCGACGTCGAAGCCTTCCGATACGAGGTCGACGTGGCGATCCACGATCGTGACTTCCGGCACGATGGCCGGATGCAGCGTCTTGAACGCATCGATCGCGGGGGCGAGCACGTGCATCCCGAACATGACGGGCGCGGCGATCTTCAGCGACCCGATCGGCTCGTGATGCATCGACGCGATCGTTTCCTCGACGCGGTCGATTTCCTCGATCACGTGACGGATCTGCGTGAGATACAGATGACCGGCGTCGGTCAGCGACAGGCTGCGGGTCGTGCGATTCAGCAGACGTGCGCCGAGGCGATCCTCGATGCCCATCACGAGGCGCGTGGCCGATGAATTGGAGATGTTCAGCTCGGTGGCGGCTCGCGCGAAGCTGTGCAATTCGGCCACCTTCACAAATAACCGCATCGGTAGGAGTTCGTCCATTTTTTGTCGATAAACAGAAATTGTTTATTGAGTTCTATATATCGATTTATAGGTTTTGAACGTCTCTTTTGGGTGAATGACTATTATGAAATGCCGTGTTTATCCGGGTCGAAATCAGGCGAAAAATTGGAGATTTTTTGAATATTCCGATTGTCCTGATCGTGCTCGGTATTGCATCGTATATAAACCTTGATGGCTGATTTGTATTTAGTAATTGTACGAAATTTTAGGAAAATTTAAAGGGAGACGAATTTGATATTTCACGTGCGATTCGATTCGAACGGGCCGCATCGCTATCGCCATAGCAGTTTCGCGGGATCGTACCGGCGCACCGCCTCGACGAAGCAGTGGATCAGGTAGTCGCATGCGAGCGTGTTCAGCGCATCGCGTCGCGTGAGCACGCCGGCCGACACGGCCGGAATCGTCTCCTTCACGTCGATCGTGACCATCCGCTCGCGTATCCAGTCGATTTCCATGAAGTGCTTCGGCACGCACGATACGGTGTCGGTGTGCACCGACAGCGAGAACGCCGCGCTGAACGACGTGCATTCGACGATCGGCTGCGGCGCCGGGTAGCCGTGCGCGACGAATACGTTCTGCAGCAACCGGCCGATGCTTTCCGGCGACGTGTTGAGCACCCACTGCGCGTCCTGCAACTGCGCGAGCGACGTGCAGTGGCGCAGCGGATTGCTCGCGCGCGTCATCAGGATCAGCTCCGATTCGATCAGCGGCCGGAACGTGAATTCGGGCGACAGCCGCGTTGCATCGACGATCGCGATCACGAAATCGAGCGAGCCGTCGCGCAGGCGCGGCAGTGCCGTGTCGAGAAAGCCTTCGCGCACGTCCAGGCGGATCGTCGGCATCCGCTGGCGGAACGCATCGAGCGCGGCCGGCAGGAAGCCGAGCGACATCAGCGGCGTCAGCGCGCACGCGAGCGCGCCTTCCGTGCCGCCCGACAACTGGATCACGTCGTCGCGTGCGTGCTGCATTTCCGCGAGGATCAGCCGCGCTCGTGCATGGACGGCCTGCCCGAAGCGCGTGAGCTGCGCGCCGCGCGCGTTGCGCGTGACGAGCGGCACGCCGAGGTCTTGCTCGAGTTCGCGGATCGCCTTCGTGAGCGCGGGCTGCGACAAATGGATGGCGCGCGCGGCGGCGCGCAGGCTGCCGTGTTCGGCGATGGCGGCAAGCGCGCGGAGCTGGTGATGTTTCACGGCGTGGCGGGGCGCGGCGGCAGTGGCGACGTTCGTATCCTACACCGCGCCGGCGCGGGAAAAGCACGCGATAACCATGCGTTATCACGATCGGAAAATGTCGCTCCGGGCTGCGTATTTTGAATGCCTAGACTGCATGCGCAGGCCGTCGAACTGGCCGCGCACCCGATACGCACAACCAGTACGGAGATACACCTTCATGAAGGCGCCCCGAGCGGACAGCATGTTCGGCGGGCATGTCGGCGACGCTGCCGCATCCCCGTCCAATCGCCAGTTGATCGTTGCAATCACGATCGGCAACGGCCTCGAATTCTTCGATCTCACCGTGTTCAGCTTCTTCGCGGTGCTGCTCGGCAAACTGTTCTTTCCGGCCGCGTCCGCGCAACAGCAATTGCTGATGTCGGTCGCGACCTTCGGCGTCGGCTTCATCGCGCGGCCGCTCGGCGGCGTCGTGATCGGGCTCGTGGCCGACCGCTTCGGCCGCGTGCCGGCCATGAACCTCACGCTCGTCACGATGGCGCTCGGCACCGGGATGATCGGCATTCTGCCGACCTATGCGCAGATCGGCGTCGCGGCGCCCGTGCTGGTCGTGCTCGCACGGCTGCTGCAGGGCTTTTCGGCCGGCGGCGAAGTCGGCGTATCGACGTCGCTGCTCGCCGAGCGTGCGCCGCCCGGCGAACGCGGCTACTACACGAGCTGGCAATTCGCGAGCCAGGGCGCCGCGGCGCTGGCCGGTTCGTTCGTCGGCTTCCTGCTATCGTATTTCCTCGAGCCGGCCGCGCTCGAATCGTGGGGCTGGCGCGTGCCGTTTCTCGCCGGCGTGCTGATCGCGCCGGTCGGCCTGTATCTGCGCGCACGCTTCAATGCGATCGAACAGCATGCGCCGGCCGCCGCTGCGCGACGCTCGTCCGCGGTGCTCGGCACCGTGCTGCGGCGCGACGGCGGCGCGGTGCTGACCGCGCTCGGCCTCGTGGTCGGCGGCACGGCCGCGCATTTCATCGTTCTCTATTACATGTCGACGTACGCGATCCGGGTGCTGCGCCTGCCGATGGATACCGCGCTGTGGTGCGGGATCTTGTCCGGTGCGGTGATGTTCGTCGCCGCGCCGATCGGCGGACGCCTGTCGGACCGCACCGGCAGCAAGCGTGTCGCGCTGTGGACGCGCGTGGCGCTGACCGTGCTGATCCTTCCGGGCTTCTGGCTGATCCGCGCGGTGCCGTCGATCGCGACGATGTACGCCGTCGTGATGCTGCTCGCCGCGCTGCATTCGATCAACGCCGGCGCGAACGGTGTGATCCTCGCGGAGCTGTTTCCGAAGAGCACGCGAGCGACCGCGCTGTCGATCGCGTATGCGGGCGGCGTATCGATCTTCGGCGGCTTCGCGCAGTTCATCGTCACCTGGCTGATCGGCGCGACCGGCAATCCGGCCGCGCCGGCGTGGTACGTGATCGTCTGCGGTGTGCTGTCGCTCATCGCACTCGCGTTTGCGTCGGACCGCAGCGCTCAGGATGACTGATTGTTTTTCTCGTTCTTCCATTTGCCCCATGACTACCACCGTTTCGTTTTCGTCGTCGCCTGCCGACGTCGCCGCCGGCAACCTGTGCGACCTGCCCGCGCGCACGATGCTCGAGTTGCTGAAGTCCCGGCAGATCGGCGCGTGTGACCTGCTCGATGCGCATCTCGCGCGAATCGCGACGGTCAATCCATGCGTGAATGCGCTCGTCACCATCGCCGATCCCGATGCGCTGCGCGCCCGTGCGCGCGAGCTCGATGCGCGCTGGATGCGCGGCGAATGGCAGGGGCCGCTGCACGGGCTGCCGGTGTCGCAGAAGGACCTGACCGCGACGCGCGGCGTGCGCACGACCTTCGGTTCGCCGTTGTTCGCCGATCACGTGCCGCAGCACGACGCGCTGATCGTGCGCCGCTGCGCGAGCGCCGGCGCGCTGATGATCGGCAAGTCGAACACGCCTGAATTCGGCGCCGGCTCGCATACGTTCAACGAGGTGTTCGGCCCGACGCGCAACCCGTGGGACCTGACGCGCTCCGCCGGCGGCAGCAGCGGCGGCGCGGCGGCCGCGCTTGCATGCGGGATGAATCCGCTCGCGTGCGGCAGCGACATGGGCGGCTCGCTGCGCAACCCGGCCGCGTGGAACAACGTTGTCGGGCTGCGGCCGTCGCCCGGGCTCGTGCCGCGCGCGCCGGACCTCAACGGCTGGGCGACGCTCGGCGTCGACGGGCCGATGGCGCGCGATGTTGCCGACACCGCGTTGCTGCTGTCGGCGATCGCCGGGCCGAGCGGCGAAACCGCGACCGAAATCGCGGAGCCGGGCGCGCGCTTCGCGCAGCCGCTCGAGCGCAATTTCCGCGGCACGCGGATCGCGATGTCGCGCGGTCTGCCCGGCGTGCCGGTCGA
The DNA here is from genome assembly GCF_021483755.1 of Burkholderia sp. WTPI3. Lineage (NCBI taxonomy): Bacteria > Pseudomonadati > Pseudomonadota > Betaproteobacteria > Burkholderiales > Burkholderiaceae > Burkholderia > Burkholderia sp. WTPI3. The sequence goes on from NZ_JAGIXF010000029.1 coordinate 46,462, forward strand.
TCCCGAGATCCGGCGCGCGGTGGACGCGCAGGCGCGCGTATTCGCGTCGCTCGGCTGCGAAGTCGAATTCGACGACCCCGATCTCGCCGAAGCCGAGGACGTGTTCCGGATCGAGCGCGCATGGATGATCGGCACGCTGGTCGACGGCTTCGACGAGCGGCAGCGCGCGGCGCTGAAACCCGAACTCCTCGACGAATACCGGCTGCATCGCTCGCTCGCGGCCGCGGATCTCGGCCGCATGTTCGTGACGAAGACGCGCCTGTTCGAACGGATGCGCACGTTCATGCAGCGCCATGCGTTCTACGTGCTGCCGACTACCCAGGTGATGCCGTTCGATGCCGCGCTGCGCGTGCCTGCCGATGTACTCGGCATCGCGAATACGTCCTACATCGACTGGATGCGCGTGTGCTGGCTGCTGTCGTCGACCGAGGCGCCGATCCTGTCGGTGCCGTGCGGCTTCTCCGCGACCGGCTTGCCGATCGGCATGCAGATCGTCGGCCGCTATCGCGACGACTGGGGCGTGCTGCAACTCGGCCATGCGTACGAAATCGCTGCCGGCCGTCGCTGGATGCCGCCGCCCGTCGTCGCCGACGCACTGCGCTGACCATTTTTCCCGGCTGACACCGGACCGTTCCGGTTCGTGCCGGCAGGCCGCGCGCCTGCGGGAGGCGCGCACGCCTGCGTTTGGCCATTCAACCCGCGCAATGGAGATCTCTCGATGAAAAAACGGCTGTTGGCAGGCGCGGGCGTCGCGCTGATCGCGGGTGCGGCGCACGCACAGAGCAGCGTTACGCTGTACGGCATTATCGATGAAGGGCTGACCTACACGAGCAATGTTGCGTCAACCGGTGCGAACGGCACGACAAGCGGCAAGCCCGCGCTGCGGTTGCTGGGCGGCGTGCAGCAGGCAAGCCGCTGGGGGCTGCGCGGCAGCGAGGATCTCGGCGGCGGGCTGGCGGCGGTCTTCACGCTAGAGAACGGGTTCGATCCGAGCACCGGCAAGCTCGGGCAGGGCGGGCTGATCTTCGGCAAGAAGGCGTTCGTCGGGTTGTCGGGGCCGTTCGGCACCGTGACGCTCGGCCGGCAGTACGACACCAACGTAGACTTCCTCGGCCCGCTCGAGGCCGCCGCGCTGTTCGGCGGCTACATGGTTGCGCACCCCGGCGACCTCGACAACGTGAACAACGCGAACTCGACCAACAACGCGATCAAGTTCACGAGCAACGACTACGGCGGGTTCCGCTTTGCGGCGATGTACGGGGTCGGCGGCGTGGCGGGCGCGGCGACGCGCGACCAGGTGTGGTCGGCGACCGTCGGCTATACGCGCGGGCCGCTCGCGGTGGCGGCCGGCTACCTGAATGCGCGCAACCCCAACGTGTCGTTCTTCGGGACGACCGGCAGCCCCGCGCCGACCGTGGGCGGTGTGCCCGGCAACAACATGCAGTCGCCGGTGTATTCGGGCTATGCATCGGCGCGCACGTTGCAGGTCGCGGCGGTGGGCGGTACCTATGCGATCGGCGCGGTGACGCTCGGCGCGATGTATACGAACACGTCGTTCCGCCAGCTCGGCGACCTGTCGTCCGGGCCGAACCCTGGCGGCGTGTCCGGCAACGCGGTGTTCAACAACGCCGAGGCGAGCGTGCGCTACCAGTTCACGCCCTATCTGTTCGGCGGCGTCGCGTACGACTATACGCGCGGCGGCGGTGTGAACGGTCGCGATGGCGCGACGTATCACCAGGTTGCGGCCGGGCTCGACTATTTCCTGTCGAAGCGCACGGACGTCTACGTGACCGCTGTCTATCAGCGCGCTTCGGGCATCGATTCGACTGGGCATGCGGCCGTCGCGGCGATCAACGGCCCCGGCGCGTCCGCGAACGACCGGCAGCTCGAGGCGCGAATCGGCATGCGGCACAAGTTCTGAGGTGCCGGTCCGGACGATGGAGACCGGCCGCACGGTTATATCCTCACGAAACGCCCGCGACCGACGGGCGAATACCGGTTGCCCGCACGCGGTCCGACGCTGCGTTGCGCGGCGTTTCCGAGGGAGAGCCCAACCACGAGCCGAAAATTCATTCTGAAGGGCGACACGACCGACCATGGCGGCGTCGTGCTGGACGGGATCGCCAATTCGTCGTTCGACGGCCGCGAGCTTGCCTATCTCGGCGCGCCGGTGTTCCGCGCCACGTGCAAGACCCAGGGCGCGATCGTGTCGGACGGCGGCGAGCGGACGATGACCGTGATGGGCAAGGTCGTCGCGCTCGATCACGACCTGTGCCAGTGTCTGTGCACGCCGCAACCGAAGCTGATCCCGTCGCAGGGCACGGGGACCATCTCGGGCTGAAGCCTGTCGTCAGACGCTGCCGTCGGTCTCGATCACGAGGATGCGCGCTTCGCCGAGCGGGTGCGCGACGTGCTCGGTGCCGACCGTTGCATGGAAGACGTCTCCTGTCTCGAGCACCGCCGCGTGCTCGATGCCCGCTTCTCGATAGCGCATCTCGACACGGCCGTCGAGCACCGCGAACACTTCCTCACCGTCGTTCACGTGCCATCGGTACGGCTGATCGGTCCAGTGCAGACGGACCGTGATGCCGTTCAGGTTCGCAATGTCCAGCGCGCCCCACGGGCGCTGCGCGGTGAACGCGCGACTGCGGACGATGTTCATCGTTGGATCCTTGCGTGCCAATACGTCGACAGGCAGGCGGACGGACGGTGCCTGCCGGCGGGATTCCGTTCGCTCGGGATCAGTGCGACATCGCGCGCAACGCTGCGTCGACGATCTGCCTGCGCTTGTCCAGACCGGCCGCCGAGCGCGCCGTCACGCGTTTCAGGACCGATGCCGGCGCGGTATCTGGCGAACCCGCATTGAACGGCGGCGCCGGCGCGTATTCGAGCGCGAGCTGAATCGACTGCGCCTCTTCTTCGCCGGCCAGTTCGGCGGCGATCGTCAATGCGAAGTCGATGCCGGCCGTCACGCCGCCGCCGGTGATCAGGTTGCCGTCGCGCACCACGCGTTCGCGCACGGGCACCGCGCCGAGCGGCTCCAGCAGTGAATGAAAGCTCCAGTGCGTCGCTGCGCGGCGTCCGCGCAGCAGGCCGGCCACGCCGAGCAGCAGCGCACCCGTGCAGACCGATGTCACGTAGCGCGCCGTGGCCGCGCGCTGCTGCACGAACGCGATCGTTTCGGCATCGAGCAGCAGCGCGTTGATTCCGATTCCGCCGGGCACGCAGATCACGTCGAGCGGCGGGCAGTCGTCGAACGTGCAGGTCGGCGCGAGCGCGAGGCCGCTGCTCGACGCGACCGTGTCGCGCGATTTCCAGACGAGATGGACGGCCGCGTCGGGCAGCGACGCAAGCACATCGTGCGGACCGGTGAGATCGAGCTGCTGGACGCCCGGGAACACGAGAAGGCCAATATGCAGGGTCATGCGAACACTCCGAATGGAAGGGGAACGCGCCGCAGCCGGCGCACGATGGACAGATCGATTCTAGGCGCGTAGTGTTTGGCGAAATTGCCATATCACCCACGTTTTCAGCCAATCGCCATGTCTGCCGCACCACGCTCGATCCTGGTCCTCGCGTTTCCCCGTGCGCAATTGCTCGACGTGACCGGGCCGCTGCAGGTGTTCGCTTCCGTCAACGAGCTCGCGCAGGAGCGCGGCCAGCCCGCACCGTATGCGCCGCGCGTCGTCGCCGCCGACGCCGGGCCGATCGAGACCTCGTCCGGCCTCGTCGTGATGGCCGATTCGCTGCGCTCGGCCGGACGGCCCGATACGGTGATCGTGGCCGGCGGCAAGGGCGTGCAGGCGGCGTCGCGGGATGCGCGGATGGTGCGTTGGGTCCGGCAGCAGGCGCAGCGCGCACGACGTGTCGCGTCGGTCTGCACCGGCGCGTTCCTGCTTGCCGAGGCCGGCCTGCTCGACGGGCGGCGCGCGGTCACGCACTGGGCACGCTGCGACGAATTCGCGGCGCGCTACCCGAACGTGCGCGTCGAAGCCGATCCGATCTTCATCCGCGAAGGCTCGTTGTGGACGTCGGCCGGCGTGACGGCCGGCATCGATCTCGCGCTCGCGCTCGTCGAGGAGGATCTCGGACGGGCGGTCGCGCTCGACGCCGCACGCGAACTCGTCGTGTTCCTGAAGCGGCCGGGCGGGCAGGCGCAGTTCAGCGCGATGCTGTCGATGCAGCGCACCGACGATCGTTTCGGTGAGTTGCATGCGTGGATCGCCGAGCATCTGGCGGCCGATCTATCGGTGCCGGCGCTGGCCGAGCGCGTCAGCATGAGCGAGCGCAGCTTCGTGCGCCACTATCGCGCCGAAACCGGCCGCACGCCGGCGCGCGCGGTCGAGCAGATCCGTATCGAGGCCGCGCAGCGTTTGCTCGGCGAAACCGTCTGGCCCGTCAAGCGAATCGCCACGCGCTGCGGCTTCGGTTCCGAAGAGACGCTGCGACGCAGTTTCGTGCGCGTGCTCGGCGTGTCGCCGCAGGGCTATCGCGAGCGGTTCGTGCGGTAACGGCACACGTGCACCATTGGCGGCCGTGCGCAATGCCGGGGACGGAACGATTGCGGTGTCGAACTGAACGCAGGTCGATCACTTTCGAGTCCGAAGCGCTGCGACTATTCAGAAGTGGAGAACAATAGGCGGGGGCTTGTGCCGTGCCCGTGGCGCGCTCTATTCTGTTCCGTTGGCGATTCGAAGGGGGCGCAGCATGGACCGCATCCAGGCAATGGAAGTTTTCACCCGCGTGGTCGACGCGAACAGCTTTACGCGTGCGGCCGACACGCTCGCGATGCCGCGCGCGTCGGTGACGACCATCATCCAGAATCTCGAGGCGCTGCTCGGCGTGCGTCTGATGCACCGGACGACGCGCCGGCTGTCGTTGACGCCGGAGGGCGCCGCGTACTACGAGCATTGCATGAAGATCATCTCGGAGATCGCGGAAGCCGACGCGAGTTTCCAGACCGGCAACCGCAAGCCGAGCGGCGTGCTGCGCGTACACATGCCGAACTCGCTCGGGCGGCGCGTCGTGCTGCCCGAGCTGTCGGTCTTCCGGCAGCGCTATCCGGACATCACGCTCGATCTCGGCCTGTCGGACCGATACGTCGATCCGGTCGAGGAGGGCATCGACTGCATGATCCGGGTCGGGCCGCTCGAGGATTCGTCGATGGTCGCGCGGCGGATCGGGATGCTCAAACGCGTGACCTGCGCGTCGCCCGACTATCTGGCGCGCCATGGCGAGCCGCAGGAGATCGCCGATCTCGCCGATCATCATGCGGTGAATTTCCGTGCGAGCCACGGCGCGCGTGCGATTCCGTGGGTGTTCATGATCGAAGGCAAGCCGGTCGAGGTGCGGATGAACGGCAGCGTGACCGTCAACGATTCGGACGCGTATGTGACGTGCGGGCTCGAAGGGTTCGGAATGATCCAGCCGACGCTGTTCATGGTGCTGTCGAACCTGCTCGACGGTTCGCTCGTCGAGGTGCTGCCCGACTGCAATCCGAAGCCCAAGCCGATCTCGATCGTGTATCCGCACAACCGGCATCTGTCGCAGAAGGTGCGCGTGTTCGCGGACTGGATCGCGGAGTTGTTCGAATCGACGCCGGCGCTGGAGGGCGGGGAGAACTGGCGCGGGAAGGTGCGTGTGGATGCGGTAGAGGAGCGCGGATCGTTGGTGGCGTAGAGCGCAACGTGCGCGTGACCTGAAGGACGGGTGACACGCGACACCCGCTTGCACCGGATGAGACAATGAAAAAAGCCGCTGCTCCGTAAGGAGCAGCGGCTTTTCGCATTTGGTGGCGAATCAGGGACTCGAACCCCGGACCTGCGGATTATGATTCCGTCGCTCTAACCGACTGAGCTAATTCGCCGAAGACTTGAATTATGTAGATGTACCGCCCGGCTGTCAACACCTTTTTCCATCTTCCCTGAAAAAAGTTGCCGGCGGCCCGTTCGGGCCAGGATAGCGGGCAGGGTGCCGCCCGCTATCCTGCCTCAATCCTGCGCGTAGATATTGGAGTCCTTCGTCTCCTTGACGAACAGCAGGCCGATCACGAACGTGACCAGCGCGATCACGATCGGATACCAGAGCCCCGAATAGATGTCGCCCTTCGCCGCGACGATCGCGAATGCGGTCGCCGGCAGGAAGCCGCCGAACCAGCCGTTGCCGATGTGATACGGCAGCGACATCGACGTGTAGCGGATCCGCGTCGGGAACATCTCGACCAGCATCGCGGCGATCGGGCCGTAGACCATCGTCACGTAGATCACGAGGATCGTCAGGATCACGATCGTCATCGGCCAGTTGAGCTGCGCCGGGTCGGCCTTGGCCGGATAGCCTGCCGCCTTGAGCGTGGACGCGAGCGTCTTGTCGAACGCCGCGCCCTGCGCCTTCGCATCGGCCGCCTTGCCGTCATAGGCCGGGATCACCGTGTCGCCCACCTTGATCTCGGCGCTCGAGCCGGCCGGGGCCGCGATGTTCTCGTAGTTCAGGCCGGCCTTCGCGAGCGCGCTCTTCACGATGTCGCACGAGCTCGTGAACTTCGACGTGCCCACCGGGTTGAACTGGAACGAGCAGGTGGCCGGGTCGGCAACGACCGAGATGGGTGCCTTCTGCGTCGCGAGTTCGAGCTGCGGGTTCGCGTAGTGCGTGAGCGCCTTGAACAGCGGGAAGTACGTGAGCGCGGCGATCAGGCAGCCGGCGAGAATGATCGGCTTGCGGCCGATCCGGTCCGACAGCGAGCCGAAGAACAGGAAGAACGGCGTGCCGATCAGGAGCGCGATCGCGATCAGGATGTTCGCGCTGGCACCGTCGACCTTCAGCGTCTGCGTCAGGAAGAACAGCGCGTAGAACTGGCCCGTGTACCACACGACGGCCTGGCCGGCGGTCAGGCCGACGAGCGCGAGGATCACGATCTTCAGGTTCTTCCACTGGCCGAATGCTTCGGTCAGCGGCGCCTTCGACGTCTTGCCTTCCGCCTTGATGCGCAGGAACACCGGCGATTCGTTCAGCTGCATCCGGATCCACACCGACACCGCGAGCAGCAGGATCGACGCGATGAACGGCACGCGCCAGCCCCAGTTGCCGAATGCCTCCTCGCCGATGAAGGTGCGCACGCCCAGGATCACGAGCAGCGACAGGAACAGGCCGAGCGTCGCGGTCGTCTGGATCCACGCGGTGTAGAAGCCGCGCCGGTTCGCCGGTGCATGTTCGGCGACGTAGGTAGCCGCGCCGCCGTACTCGCCGCCGAGCGCGAGGCCCTGCAGCAGCCGCATCCCGATGAAGATCACCGGAGCGGCGATGCCGATCGACGTGTAGCCGGGCAGGAAGCCGACCACGAACGTCGAGATGCCCATGATCACGATCGTCACGAGGAACGTGTGCTTGCGGCCGACGAGGTCGCCGAGCCGGCCGAACACGATCGCGCCGAACGGTCGCACGGCGAAGCCGGCCGCGAAGCCGAGGAGGGTGAAGATGAAGGCGGCGGTCGGATTGACCCCGGAGAAGAAGCTCTTGCTGATGTAGGCCGCGAGCGAGCCGGCCAGGTAAAAGTCGTACCACTCGAACACGGTGCCGAGCGACGACGCGAAGATCACCTTCTTTTCTTCGCCCGTCATCGGCGAGTGCGAAATTTGCCCGCCTAACGTTGCCATGAATCGTCTCCAAGTCCCTTGATATAGATATGCGGCCGCCTTGGGTGGGCGGGCCTGTCGACGATTATTGGCAGGGAAACTTACGGCGCACTGACTCGCGCATGCAAAACGACTGCGCGTTAACCCGCGAAGAATCGGCCGCTTCGCGTCCCGATCGTGTCGCGAACGGGCGATAAAGCGGCGGTTTCGACGCGATCGCGCCACGCCGGGCGGAGTGGGGCCGGCACGCGTGTCAGGATGGATCGGGCGCGGCGCCCGACAGCGGCAGGCTGATGCGCACGAGCGTGCCGGCGAGGCGCGGCGTGTGCTGATAGACGTGATCGTCGAGCGTCAGCGTGCCGCCGTGCTGCGTGGCGATTTCGCGCACGATCGCGAGCCCCAGCCCGCTGCCGTCGCCTTCGCGGCCGAGGATCCGGTAGAAGCGCTCGACGACGCGCTCGCGTTCGCCGGCCGGGATGCCGGGCCCGGTATCCTCGACCTCGAGATGCACGCGCTGCGCCGCATGATCGGCCCGCACGCGCACGGTGATGCGCCCGCCTTCGGGCGTGTAGCGGATCGCGTTGTCGACCAGGTTGCCGAGCATCTCGCGCAGCATTACGGGATGGCCGTCGACGTCGAGCGGCGCGTCGTCCTCCGGGCCTTCGTAGCCGAGGTCCATCCGCTTCGCGAGTGCGGCCTGCACCCAGTCGCGCACCGTGCGCCGTGCGAGCGAGCCGATCTCGACCGGCTCGAACGTCAGCCCGCTCGCGCGGTTCTCGGCGCGCGCGAGCGCGAGCAGTTGCGTGACGAGCCGCGCGGCCTGCTCGGAGCTCGTCGCGATCTGCTCGAGCGAGCGCTGCACGTCGGGCGGCACGGGGTGGCGCAGCGCGAATTCGGCCTGCGTGCGCAAGCCGGCGAGCGGCGTCTTCATCTGGTGCGCGGCGTCGGCGATGAAGCGTTTTTGCAGCGCCATGTTCTGTTCGAGGCGCGCGAGCAGGTCGTTGAACGACGTGACGAGCGGCTCGATCTCGGGCGGCGCGCGCTGCGCCTCGACGGGCGACAGGTCGTCGGGCCGCCGCGCGCGGATGTGCGCCTGCAGCGCGTTGAGCGGCGCGAGCCCGCGCGACAGCCCGAACCACACGAGCAGGATCGCGAGCGGCAGGATCACGAACTGCGGCAGGATCACGCCCTTGATGATGTCGTTCGCGAGCGCATTGCGCTTGTCGAGCGTCTCGCCGACCTGGACGAGCACCGGTTGCGTGCCGCTCGACTGCGGCAGCGCGACGGTCGTATATGCGACGCGCACGTCGTTGCCGCGCAGCAGGTCGTCGCGGAACACGACGACGCCCGGCGGCGGGCGATCCTCGTCGCGCGGCAGCGGCATGTCGGCCTCGCCCGCGACCAGCTCGCCGCGCGTGCCGAGCACCTGGAAGTAGACGCTGTCGACGTTGTCCGCGCGCAGGAAGTCGCGCGTCTGCTGCGGCAGCGTCAGCTCGGCGACGCCGTTGACCGGATGGATCTGCCGCGCGAGCACATACGCATTGGTTTCGAGCGCGCGGTCGAACGGGCCGTTCGCGATCGTCTTCGCGACGAGATAGGTGACGGCGATGCTCATCGGCCACAGCAGCAGGAGCGGCGCGAGCATCCAGTCGAGGATTTCGCCGAACAGCGAGCGCGGGCGTACGGCTTCGGGCGTGTCGATCTCGTCGGGCGGCGCGAACGGGTTCTCGTAGCGCGCGTCGCGCGCAGCGTCGGCGGCGGACGGTTGCTCGCCGCTCGGATGACGGGAATGGGCCGGCGTGGCCATCGCGGCGACGGCCGGGGTCAGCGCAGCGGCGTGCCGGACGCCGCGGGCTGGGGCGCTGCCGTGTCGGGGGGCGCCGCGGGTGCGACTTTCTCGAGGCAGTAGCCGAGGCCGCGCACGGTGGAGATCCGCACGCCGCTCGGCTCGATCTTCTTGCGCAGCCGGTGCACGTACACTTCGATCGCGTTGTTGCTGACCTCCTCGCCCCATTCGCACAGATGGTCGACGAGCTGCTCCTTCGACACGAGCCGGCCGATGCGCTGCAGCAGCACTTCGAGCAGGCCGAGTTCGCGCGCGGACAGGTCGAGCACGCGCTCGTTCGCATACGCGATGCGGCCGACCTGGTCGAACGCGAGCGAACCGTGGCGCACGACGGTCGGGCCGCCACCCGCGCCGCGCCGGGTCAGCGCGCGCACGCGCGCCTCGAGCTCGTTGAGCGCGAACGGCTTGGCCATGTAGTCGTCCGCGCCGAGATCGAGCCCCTTCACGCGCTCGTCGACGCTGTCGGCGGCGGTGAGGATCAGCACGGGGAGGTTGGAATTGCGCGCGCGCAGGCGCCTCAGCACGTCGAGCCCGGACATCTTGGGCAGCCCGAGATCGAGGATCAGCAGGTCGAAAGTCTGCATCGACAGCGCGGTATCGGCGTCGACGCCGCTCTTCACGTGGTCGACCGCATAGCCCGATTGGCGGAGTGACCGGGTGAGGCCGTCCGCGAGTATGCTGTCGTCTTCGGCGATGAGAATTCGCATGTTGCTGACCGGTGGCCGGCGGGGCGTTCACGCCGGCGCGGCTGTCTCCGAAGTTATTCGTGTACGACGCAACCCGCATTGCGGGCTTGCATAAAACACTGTTTTTTTATACAGTGTCTGCATTCGTGGGCGGCGCTTGAAAGCGGGCGCGCCTCTAACAGACGCTGCTCATCATAGCAAAGGACGATTCATGGAAGATAGCAAGAAGGGCTCCGGGATGACCGCCGAGAAGAGCAAGGCGCTGGCGGCCGCACTCGCGCAGATCGAGAAGCAGTTCGGCAAAGGATCGATCATGCGGATGGGCGACGGCGAAGCGGCCGAAGACATCCAGGTCGTCTCCACGGGCTCGCTGGGTCTCGACATCGCGCTCGGCGTCGGCGGCTTGCCGCGCGGCCGGGTGGTCGAGATCTACGGTCCGGAATCGTCGGGTAAAACCACGCTCACGCTGCAGGTCATCGCCGAACTGCAGAAGCTGGGCGGCACGGCAGCCTTTATCGACGCCGAGCACGCGCTCGACGTCCAATACGCGTCGAAGCTTGGTGTGAACGTGCCGGAGCTGCTGATCTCGCAGCCGGACACCGGCGAGCAGGCGCTCGAAATTACCGATGCACTGGTGCGCTCGGGCTCGATCGACATGATCGTCATCGACTCGGTCGCGGCGCTCGTGCCGAAGGCGGAAATCGAAGGCGAGATGGGCGATTCGCTGCCGGGCCTGCAGGCTCGCCTGATGTCGCAGGCGCTGCGCAAGCTGACGGGGACGATCAAGCGCACGAACTGCCTCGTGATCTTCATCAACCAGATCCGGATGAAGATCGGCGTGATGTTCGGCAACCCGGAAACCACGACGGGTGGCAACGCGCTGAAATTCTATGCGTCGGTGCGTCTCGATATCCGCCGGATCGGCTCGATCAAGAAAAACGACGAGGTGATCGGCAACGAAACCCGCGTGAAGGTCGTCAAGAACAAGGTGTCGCCGCCGTTCCGCGAAGCGATCTTCGACATCCTGTACGGCGAAGGCATTTCGCGTCAGGGCGAGATCATCGATCTCGGCGTGCAGGCGAAGATCGTCGACAAGGCTGGCGCCTGGTATAGCTACAACGGCGAGAAGATCGGTCAGGGCAAGGACAACGCGCGTGAATTCCTGCGCGAGAATCCGGAAATCGCCCGTGAGATCGAAAACCGCATTCGTGAATCGCTCGGTGTCGTCGCAATGCCGGATGGCGCAGGCAACGAAGCCGAGGCGATGGACGAAGAAGAGTGATGGTCGGGCGCCGAGGTCAGGCTGGCGAACCGGAGCAGAGCGACGCGCCCGAAACGGCGGGTCGCTCCGGCCGGCGAACCGGGTCCTCGGGCGCCAACCGGCGGGTCGCGGGCAGTCAGGCCGCGACCCGCACCGCGACGAGGGCATCCGACGATGCCCTCGTTTCGTTTGAGATTGCCGCGCCGGTCGATCCGTTCGACGACGACGAATCGTTCGACGCGCACGACCGGTCGCGCCGTCGCGTATCCGGCGTAAGTTTCCCGGGTGAGCGCGCAGCCAGTTCTGCGGCGCCGGTTGCGGAAGACGTCTATACGCGCAGCAGTCAGCATCCCCGCCGCACGCGCCGCACGCGCCGCGCGTCCGGTGCGTCTTCCGGCGACGAGGCGGGTGCGAGCGAGCGCAAGCCGTCGAAGCCGCCGCGTTCGCTGAAGGGCCGCGCACTTGGCTATTTGTCCCGGCGCGAGTACAGCCGGGCCGAACTCGCACGCAAGCTTGCGCCGTACGTCGGCGAGGACGAATCGGTCGAACCGGTGCTCGATGCGCTGGAGCAGGACGGTTGGTTGTCCGATGCGCGCTTTGCCGAGAGCCTCGTGCATCGCCGCGCATCGCGTGTCGGGGTCGCGCGCATCGTCAGCGAACTGAAGCGCCATGCGGTCGGCGACAGTCTCGTCGAGGAAGTGAATGCACAATTGCGCGAGACCGAATTGACGCGCGCGCAGGCCGTCTGGCGCAAGAAATTCGGTGCACTGCCGCAAACGCCGGCCGAGCGCGCGAAACAGGCGCGCTTTCTTGCTGCGCGCGGCTTCTCGAGCGCGACCATCGTGAAGTTGCTGAAAATCGGCGACGATTTTTTGAGCGACGACTGACCGGTTCGGTCGCGCGCGCGGCGCGCGATTTTGCTGCAATGCAACCATCGATGGACAGCGGGGAATACCCGCCGTTGCGGCAGACTGCCTCAAATACCCAATATGCTAAAATCCACGGGTTTTCCTCTTCGGCCTCAACCTCCAGCATGCCGCTATCCGAGCCCGTGCCCCGTCAGTTGCGACATCGACGCGCAATCCGAGCGGAAGCTTACGAGCGCGGCGACGGCTTGTGGGACATCGAAGCCTGCCTGACCGACCACAAGCCGCGCGATGTCGCGCTTGCGTCGGGCATCCGGCCCCAAGGCCTGCCAATCCACGAACTCTGGCTGCGCGTGACTATCGATCGTGACCTCAATGTCGTCGACGCCGAGGCGTCTTCGGAATGGGTTCCCTATCCCGGTCACTGTCAATCCGCCCCTCCTGCTTATCGGGCCCTCATCGGGCTCAATCTCTTCCGCAATTTCCGCCGCAACGCGAACCGGCTGCTCGCCGGCGTCGCAGGCTGCTCCCATCTCACCGAACTGTGCGCCGTGCTGCCGACCGCAGCGATCCAGGCGTTCGCCGGTGACGTATGGAACGTGCGCGAAGAGGGCGGCGAAGGGCCGGATCACGACGCCGCGCACGCCGAACCGCCTTTCCAGCTCGGTCGCTGCCGGGCGTTGCGGTTCGACGGCGAGGTCGTGCGGCAGTACTACCCGCGCTGGTATGGCGCGGGCCGGCCGGACGCGCCCGGTGATGGCAGCACGAAGGAATGAACGGAAATCATTCGAAGAAGCGTCTTAAGCGACATTTCATCCAACTCTCAGACTGAAGGGAATCACGCATGAAGATTCACGAGTACCAGGGTAAGGAAATCCTGCGGAAATTCGGAGTCGCGGTACCGCGCGGCAAGCCGGCGTTCTCGGTTGACGAGGCCGTCAAGGTGGCAGAAGAGCTCGGCGGCCCGGTGTGGGTCGTGAAGGCTCAGATTCACGCGGGTGGCCGTGGCAAGGGCGGCGGCGTGAAGGTGGCGAAGTCGATCGAGCAGGTTCGCGAATACGCGAACCAGATCCTCGGCATGCAACTCGTTACGCACCAGACCGGTCCGGAAGGCCAGAAGGTCAACCGTCTGATGATCGAGGAAGGCGCGGACATCAAGCAGGAACTGTATGTCAGCCTCGTCGTCGATCGCATCTCGCAGAAGATCGTTCTGATGGGTTCGAGCGAAGGCGGCATGGACATCGAGGAAGTCGCCGAAAAGCACCCGGAACTGATCCACAAGGTCATCGTCGAGCCGTCGACCGGCCTGCTCGACGCGCAAGCCGACGACCTCGCCGCGAAGATCGGCGTGCCGGCTGCTTCGATCCCGCAAGCGCGCGCGATCCTGCAAGGCCTGTACAAGGCATTCTGGGAAACCGACGCGTCGCTGGCTGAAATCAACCCGCTGAACGTTTCCGGCGACGGCAAGGTCATCGCACTCGACGCGAAGTTCAACTTCGACTCGAACGCGCTGTTCCGCCACCCGGAAATCGTCGCGTACCGCGATCTGGACGAAGAAGATCCGGCTGAAATCGAAGCGTCGAAGTTCGACCTCGCATACATCTCGCTCGACGGCAACATCGGCTGTCTCGTGAACGGCGCAGGCCTCGCGATGGCGACGATGGACACGATCAAGCTGTTCGGCGGCGAGCCGGCGAACTTCCTGGACGTCGGCGGTGGCGCGACGACCGAGAAGGTCACGGAAGCGTTCAAGCTGATGCTGAAGAACCCGGATCTGAAGGCGATCCTCGTGAACATCTTCGGCGGCATCATGCGCTGCGACGTGATCGCCGAAGGCGTGATCGCCGGTTCGAAGGCCGTGAACCTGAACGTGCCGCTCGTCGTGCGCATGAAGGGCACGAACGAGGACCTCGGCAAGAAGATGCTGGCCGATTCGGGCTTGCCGATCATCTCGGCGGACAGCATGGAAGAGGCTGCGCAGAAGGTTGTCGCGGCTGCCGCAGGCAAGTAAAGAAGCGTGCCCGGACCTGGCGCTACGCGCCAGGCCCCCCGGGGGAGTCAAGAAAACTTGGGGCGGCCCGGCGTTTTCTTGGCGCGCTCAATGAATAGGTATGGCGGCGCGGTTTGCACGCGACGCCAATCGAACAGAGGTCAAAATACATGTCGATTCTGATCAACAAGGACACGAAGGTCATCACGCAGGGCATTACCGGCAAAACCGGTCAGTTCCATACGCGCGCCTGCCGTGAATACGCAAACGGCCGCGAAGCATTCGTCGCGGGCGTGAACCCGAAGAAGGCCGGCGAAGATTTCGAAGGCATTCCGATCTACGCAAGCGTCAAGGAAGCGAAGGAAGAAACCGGCGCAACCGTGTCGGTCATCTACGTTCCGCCGGCAGGCGCAGCGGCTGCGATCTGGGAAGCGGTCGAAGCTGACCTGGATCTCGCGATCTGCATCACGGAAGGCATTCCCGTCCGTGACATGATCGAAGTGAAGGACCGCATGCGTCGCGAAGGCCGCAAGACGCTGCTGCTCGGGCCGAACTGCCCGGGCACGATCACGCCGGACGAACTGAAGATCGGCATCATGCCGGGTCACATCCACCGCAAGGGCCGCATCGGCGTCGTGTCGCGTTCGGGCACGCTGACGTATGAAGCCGTTGCACAGCTGACGGCGCTGGGCCTCGGCCAGTCGTCGGCAGTCGGTATCGGCGGCGACCCGATCAACGGTCTGAAGCACATCGACGTGATGAAGATGTTCAACGACGATCCGGATACGGACGCAGTCGTGATGATCGGCGAAATCGGTGGTCCGGACGAAGCCAACGCTGCCGAGTGGATCAAGGACAACATGAAGAAGCCGGTCGTCGGCTTCATCGCGGGTGTCACGGCGCCTCCGGGCAAGCGCATGGGCCATGCCGGCGCGCTGATCTCGGGCGGTGCGGATACGGCCGAAGCGAAGCTGGAAATCATGGAAGCGTGCGGCATCACCGTCACGCGCAACCCGTCGGAAATGGGCCGTCTGCTGAAGAAGGCGCTGT
The DNA here is from genome assembly GCF_021483755.1 of Burkholderia sp. WTPI3. Lineage (NCBI taxonomy): Bacteria > Pseudomonadati > Pseudomonadota > Betaproteobacteria > Burkholderiales > Burkholderiaceae > Burkholderia > Burkholderia sp. WTPI3. The sequence continues at coordinate 61,789 of NZ_JAGIXF010000029.1, forward strand.
AATTTCCGTCTGGTTCACCCCGCAGAAAACGCCGGCCATGCCGGCGTTTTTTGTTATGCTCGACGAAATGATTTTGTAAGGGCCTGGCATGCGCGATGCGTGTCTCGGCGATGAGCCGGGTCGCCTGTCCGACAGTCGTTGCCCCGCACCGGATACCGTTCATGCTTGAATTCCTGACGTCGCTGCACTGGGGCGCCGTGCTTCAGATCGTCATCATCGACATCCTGCTCGGCGGCGACAACGCGGTCGTGATCGCGCTCGCGTGCCGCAACCTGCCGACCAGCCAGCGGCTGCGCGGCATCGTGTGGGGTACGGCCGGTGCGATCCTGCTGCGTGTCGTGCTGATCGCATTCGCGGTCGTGCTGCTCGACGTCCCGTTCCTGAAATTCGGCGGCGGCCTGCTGCTGCTGTGGATCGGCATCAAGCTGATGGTGCCGGACGCCGACGCGCACGATAACGTGAAGCCGGCCGACCGGCTGTGGGACGCGGTGAAGACGATCGTGATCGCCGATGCGGTGATGAGCCTCGACAACGTCGTCGCGATCGCGGGCGCCGCCGAACAGGCCGATCCGTCGCACCGGCTTGTGCTCGTGATCTTCGGGCTCGTCGTCAGCGTGCCGATCATCGTATGGGGCAGCACGCTGGTGCTGAAGCTGCTCGACCGCTTTCCGATCGTCGTCGCGTTCGGCGCCGGGTTGCTTGGCTGGATCGCGGGCGGGCTGATCGTGCACGACCCGGTGGCCGATCGCTGGCCCGTCCTCGATACGCCGGCCGCGATCTACGGCGCGAGTGTCGCCGGCGCATTGCTCGTCGTGGTGGCCGGTTACGCCCTCAGACGCCGTCGCGGTGTCCCGCACGCGCACTGACGTTGGCCATCCGGCCGAGTGCCGGATTCGCAGCCCGCTGGCTACGATCGAAACGCCTGCCTGAACCGGCAGGCGTTTTTCGTTTCCGGAGCCTGTCATGTTCGAAGTCTTTTCCGTTTCCCTGTTTCGTCGCATTGCCGCCGATCTGCGGCGCACCCGTCGGACGGTGCCGCGCTGGCGGCCGGCCGGCTTCACGCTGATCGAACTGATGATCGTGCTCGCGATCGTCGGCGTGATCGCGGCCTATGCGATTCCCGCGTACCAGGATTATCTGGCGCGCTCGCGCGTCGGCGAAGGGCTCGCGCTCGCGTCGTCCGCGCGGCTCGCGGTCGCCGACAACGCCGCGAGCGGCGCGAGCCTGAACGGCGGCTACAGCCCACCAGCCGCCACCCGCAACGTCGAATCCGTCGTCATCGACGGCGAGACGGGCCAGATCACGGTGGCATTCACGACGCGCGTCGCCGCGGCCGGCGTGAATACGCTGGTGCTGGTGCCGTCCGCGCCCGACAAGGCTGATACGCCGACCGCGCGCGTGCCGCTTAAAAAGGGTGCGATGCAGGCCGGCGCGATTGCATGGGAGTGTTTTGCCGCAGGGAAGGACGCGTCGTCGCTGCCGGCGCCGGGCGCCGGCCCGTTGCCTGCGGAGGCGGCAACGTTGCCCGCGAAATATGCGCCGGCGGAGTGCCGCGCGTAGCATCGGCGGTGACGCGGGCCGGCGCAGCCCGGCCGGCATGGTGCGGCCTTTGCCGCTCCTGCCGGCTGCGCCGGTCGTGTGTCCGTCGTGCCATGGCGCTACAGGCCCGCACAGAGCAGGGAAAGTTTTGTATAGTGCGCCGGTTGCTGACATCCGGTTTGCTCATGCCCACTACTTTTTCCCGTTCGTTGCCGCTCGTTGCGCTGGCTGTCGCCCTGATCGTGCCGTACGCGATCACGAATCACACGTATCCGATCCCGACCTTCTATTCAGAGTTTGCCGCACTGGTGCTGTATATGCTGGTGGGCGTCTCCGTCGTGCTGCTCGCGGGCACGGGCCGCCCGGCCCAGCCGTTTGCCGCGCCGACCGCTTTCGTCGCGCCGCTCGGGTTTGCGGCGGTGCTGATCGCACAGGTCGCGCTGATGCCGCTGAAGGTGCCGTCGATGAACTGGCTGGCGGTCGGCTATCTCGCCGCGGCGCTGGTCGCGATGCAGGCCGGCTATATGCTCGCGCGCGAGAGACTCGCGGAAGCCGTCGCGCGGATGATGGCCGGCGCGCTGTTGATCGGCGGGGTGTTCGCCGTCGCCAGCCAGATCGTGCAGTTGTTCCATCTCGAGTCCGTGGTGGCACCGTTCGTCGTCTCGTACAACATCACGATCGATCGCCGCCCGTACGGCAACATGGCGCAGGCGAACCACCTGGCGACCTACATCGCGTTCGCGCTCGCGGGTGCGCTGTACCTGGTGCAGACGCGCCGTCTCGCCGTCTGGGCGTGGCTCGCGCTGTCGGTCGTACTGTCGGTCGGCCTCGCGCTGACCGTGTCGCGCGGGCCGTGGCTGCAGGTCGCGGTGATGGTGGTCGCGGGTTTCTGGATGGCGTGGCTCGAATCGCGCCGCGAGCCGGGCAATCGGCGCGCATGGCTGATGCCGGTCGTGCTCGCGGTGGCTTTCGTCGTGGTGAACGTCGCGGTGCGCTGGGCCAACGTGCATTTTCATCTGGGGCTTGCCGAGTCGGCGGCCGACCGGATGCGTGACGCCGGACAAATCGCGCCGCGCCTCGCGCTGTGGAAGTACGGTCTCGCGATGTTCCGCGAGCATCCGCTGCTCGGCGTCGGCTGGGGCGAGTTCCCGTCGTACCAGTTCGCGCTCGTGCGCGCGCTTGGCGGCGTCGAGATCGCGAACAACTCGCACGACATCTTCATCGACCTGCTGGCGAAGTCCGGGGTCGTCGGCCTCGGCGTGCTCGTCGTCGCGCTCGTGACGTGGTTCGTGCGCGCGGTGCGCGCGCCGCAGTCGAGCACGCGCGTGTTCGGCCTCGCGCTGATCGGCGTCCTGCTGATGCATGCGCTCGTCGAGTACCCGCAGCAATACATGTTCTTCCTGCTGCCCGCGATGTTCGTGATCGGTCTGCTCGAAGTGAAGCCGCTGCGGATCCTGCCGGGCCGCGCGGCGTTCGGGCTGTTCGCGGTGCTGTCGGTCGGCGGCGTGCTGGCGGCGGTGCCGATTCTGCGCGACTACCAGCGTGCGGAAGTGCTGTATTACGGCAACAATCCGGCCGCGCAGTACCGCGCCGCGCCGTCGCTGCTGTTCGGCGCGTGGGGCGACTACGGAGCGGCGACGCTGCTGCCCGTTTCGCCGGACGACCTGCCGCTCAAGCTTGCCGCTCACGAGCGTGCGATCGCACTGCTGCCAGGCGAGACGGTGCTGCGCCGCTATGCAGTGCTGCAGGCGATGGCCGGTCGCGAAGCCGATGCGCTCGACACGGTCGCGCGCCTGCACGTATTCGCGAAGGAGCTGAAGGACTGGCCGCAGCAACTCGCGTCGCTGTACAAGCTGTGCGATCAGCAGCCGTCGTTGAAGGCGTTCAAGGCTGACGTCGTCGCGAAGTACGGGGAAGTGCCGCCCGACGCGGACGACGACGACTCGGACGACGATTCCGACTGAAGCAGGTCGGTGCCGGGCGGGGCATCGCGGCGTGTTTCGTATCGCGATGCAGCAGGGGAGCGGTGATGCGCCGGCGCAATGCGGCGATTGCTTCCCATCGCGAATGGATGCGGGTAGAAGCTGGCCTGATTCGCGTCAACCATTGTCAAATCGCCGCCAGGTACGGGGCGGTGCGTGCACAATGCGCGAAAAGCGGTCGCGTGCATGGTTGCCCGTTGCGGGTCGCCGACGCGCAAGCAGCCCCGGGACATATCAGGGGAACCCGCCAAGCAGGATCGCGACCGATGCAACCATCGGTCGTGCGGCCGTAACGGGGCGCCGGTCCGATGGCCGCGGCGCAGGGCGATGCATGCGATGCGGCCAGGTGCGGCCCGCCGGCGCGGCATTCGTCCGCAACAGTGCTGAAGAACGATATTCGACCATGGCTCTCCGCTCTACCTACCTGATCCTGCCTGCCGTCGCGGTGCTGTTTTCCGGCTGCGCGATGCTGTCGTCGTCGCAGGAAAGCAAGCTCACCTGTCACATCCCGCGTGCCGTCTATCCGGATACCGCGAAGCCGCTCACGCGCCCGGTTACGGTGCTGGTGCGCGCGCTGATGACGACGTCGGGCGAGGCGCAGAACGTCACCGTGACGACGAGTAGCCGCAATGCGGCGGCCGACCGCGCCGCCGTCGATGCGATGACGCATGCGACCTGCGTGCAGACCGGCGCTACCGCGAATCCGTTCCTGCTGACCCAACCGTTCGTATTCGAACCGCGACACACCGATTGATGCGAGGGCGGTGCGGACAATCAGGCCGCACCGCCCTTGTTTCGAATGCACCTCAGTGCTGCGGCATCAGGTTCGCACCGTGACACGTCGGCTCGGCTGCATTGCGCAGCCAGAGCATCGTGAATCCGTTGTGTTCCTGGCGGATCAGCGCGTAGCGCCGCGCGACCGTGTTTCCGTCCTTGCCCGTCAGGTCCAGTTCGACCTGGAAGCGGTCCTTGCTGTCCGAGCAACCGCGCACCGGGCCGTATGCGAAACCGATATCGGGCGCGTTGCTTTCCGCGTTGAACGCCTTGCGGGCTTTCAGCGCTGCCACGGAGCCAGCGGGCTCGCTCCATTCGCGCGCGAGCGCGTCGTTCACCTTGAGCCATTCGTCGACGAAATCGCGTCCGTTGACCGCGGCGGGCTGCACGCGTAGCACCGTGTCGCCGTCGACGCGATAGCGGAAGATGCCCGGCCGTGTCATCACTTCGCTGTCGAGCGAGCCGACCGTCGTGCGTATTTCGAAACCGTCCGGGCGTACCTTGAAGCGGATCGCGTCGTCGTCGAGCACGTAGCCGTGTTCCGTATGGAACAGCGTGCGTTGTGCGGCCGAGCCGCTCGCCGGGGCGACCACGTCCGCGCCGAAGCGGCTCCAGCGCGACGAGCACCACGGCGTGCCGTGGACGACCGCGACCTGCCCGCCGGGCAATGTGCCGAACCAGAAGCCGCCGCCATAGGCGCCGCCGATGTCCTTGTAGTCGTCGGCTTGCCAGCGCAGCACGCGCCGCCAGCCGCCGTTTTCCCATGCATAGCCCGTGAGCAGGTTGTCGTCGCCGCACGCGATGTCGAAGCCGGCACGCACGAAGAGCAGCGGGCGAGACGTGCCGTTGCGTTCGACGTCGACGTCCGGGTTGCGGCCGAACGCCGATTCATCGTTTTTCGGCTGGGCTGGCCGGGCTGGAACGCCAAGCGTGGCTGCCAGCGTGCGTTTCAGCGTGGCGGGTTCGACGTGTTCGTCGCTGCACGCGAGCCGCGCGTCGATCGCGCCGACGAGCGCCTGCTTGTACGCACGGATCGCGTCGCGTAGCGGCGGCGAGACGTCGACGGTGCCGCCGCCGTCGCCTTGCGGATTACGCACCTGCTGGACGTGGTGCTGTGCGTCCAGCGCCGCGCGTGCGGCGTCGGCGGCGGCGGGGCATGGGCTGGCGGCGAACGCGGCGGCCGGTGTGGTGCAGGCGATGGCGAGCGCGAGTGTCGCGCGGTTCAGCATGTTTTTCATCGAAGTCTTTTGTCGTTCTTTTCCTGGTTCATCACGCGGGCGGCCGGACACCGAAGCGGAATCGAAACCCGGCGATGAGCGGAGGATTCGACCGGGGTCGCCTGTCAGCCGGCGCGGCACGATACTTCGCCGTGTCCGGCACGCCCTGCGTGCGATCAGAAGGTCCGCTTCTTCAGCGTGAATGCGTGCAGCCAGACAGCGTGTTGGTCGGTGCGTCGAAGTAGCCGCCTTGTGCGACCTTGTCGGTCGCTTGATCCTGCGACTTGCCGGCGACGTGTGCATCGGCCGGCACGTCGATCGCCTGCCACGTGGTTCTGCCGTCCGCCATACGCGAGGCCCCCAGCCGATCGTGTAGCCGCGCTGCGGATCGAGGAAGAGCAATTGGCCGATGTTCTGGCTTGCGGGCCATTGCGGCTGCGACCACGTTTGGCCGCCGTTGAGCGACTTCCACAGCTTCGTCGTTTGCGGCGCATTTCCTCCGCGTGCCTCGGGGGCGTTGTAGTTCATCCATGATGTGCTGAGGAACTGAACGGACCAGTCCGGCGAATACCACCACCCGGCATTCTGGCCGACCTGCCGGAACTGGCGCTTCATCCCGCCGTCGATCGTTCCACGGAAGAAGCCGATCGTCATGCGGTTCAGCAGTTCGCCGGTGTCGTTCATCCATGCTTCGGTCGGCTCGGGCCGCTGCGGTTCGTTCGATTCCGCCGTGGGCTTGAACGTCACCTCGGGATTGGCGAGCTTGACGCTCATCACGTCGTTGCCCTTGATGCGGAAGCGACCGCCGCCATACGGCGTGTCGTTCCGCATGAAGTGGGTCAAAACCGTTTCCCAGCCCGTCGCCATGCTGACGTACCCGTACGTTCCAATGGCCAGGGCAACGAGACCTCCGGCGATCCACGTCCAGCGCTTGTGTTTTTGCATGTCACTTTTTCAGCAAGCGACCCAGTGCGCGGCTGACTTCGTCGGGCCGGCCGGTCAGCCGGCGGCATCCTCCGCCTTCCAGTCCCCCGACTTCCCGCCGCGCTTCTCCCGCACGCTCACGTCGGTGATCACCATCCCGCGATCGACCGCCTTGCACATGTCGTACACGGTCAACAAGCCGACCTGCACGGCCTTTTAAATCAAAGGCTTACTGATAGCGACTTATTCGATCTTGTCCCACCCGGTTGATAATGTGGGACAGCAGTGGGACGGATTTGGGACAACAACCGGACCGCACTGTGCCGCAAGTTTACGCGATTGGCCCGTTCGGGCGGAAGCACATGTACATGTCGCAGCACGACAGGATGTTCCGGACGCATCATTCGGTGCGTCGTTGGACGCGCGCCGTGGCATTCCGACGTGTTCTACTGGGCTGACCGCACTGACTAGCCTTGATGGTCAGATTCGCGCAGGGAACGTCGCGTTCCATGGCGTGAAGGTTGTGGCAGTCGATTCGGCTGATGCCGGAACGTCCAGCCTTGTGTCCGTGCGTCTTGATATGCCAGCCGCCGACTTCAAGGTCAAGTTCCCGGATTTCGCGAAGACGATCAAATTGCCAAAGAGTAAGGCTTGCCCGGACGGCGGTAAGAGGTCGCTTTCCGATCAGTCGATGACCGGTGCCAAGGGCGCGACAATCGAGTGCAACTGCTTCACCGGTGGAGATTGACGTAAGCGGGCCGAGGTGATGTTGATGCAAATGTCGTCTCGGCTGTCTCCGGAGTCGATCCTTTGAAGTATTCTTAGTAAGTTACCACTGGCGCAAATCACAACTACACGGGGAAGGGCATGACGGAAAAACAAACAGCCAACCTTACGGCTGAGTTACCCAAAGCATCGGCGCATCTTGAATCAATGCTTGTCGATGGTGAAAAGGTACAGGCGAGCACCATCCAGCGGCGGCTATTTGCCTTGACGCATCGGCGCTCCTTAGTGGCTGCGACATCCGGCGACTCATCGGCATGACGCGCGGCCTGATAGGAGGTTTTACACCGATTGATCTTCGCTGGCAGGACATCAAGACCGCACATATACAGGCTGGCATCTTCGGCAGTACGCTGACGGTTACGGCTCTTTCTCAGCCAGATTTAGCCAGTGGTGGCGCAATTCGGGGATTCAAGTTTTCGGGGCTGCGGAAAGATGAAGCGCAAGCCGTCTACCGAATTTGCCAAGCGCAGGAGCAGGCGTGGCGCGAAAAGCGCCGACAGCGTGAACTTGAAGAGTTAAGGGCCAAGTCTGGTGGTTTTCAGGGGGGCTTCGGTGATGGTGCGACTGTCAGCAACGAAAGCCCGACCGAGCGGCTTCAGAAGGCAAAGGCCATGCTCGATCAGGGCCTTATCAGCGATTCTGAGTACGAGACAATCAAAGCTCGGGTTATCAGTCAGTTTTGAGATGACATTGACCGCCGTTCGTCGGCGGTTTTTCATATTCGACTACTGATTGCCGTGCCGGGACGACATTCAACAGATGCGATTTCGGGGGATACCACCCGGACTGATATCGAACAAGAGAGCGGATTGACGAAAATTTTCCGCGAATCCGACATCACCGTCGAAGCCCGCGACGCCCGCCTTCGCGATAGTGGCGTAGTTCCCTACAGCGTGCAGCCGGACTGCTCCGATTGCGAACGGAGCAGGGCATTGGGTATCGCATCTCCCTCATCAACGACCGGAAGTTCATCCGGGTCGGCACATATCTTCCGCTGAACCGGCAGGCACCCATCGACTTGAAGCACGAGCTGGCGAAGCGCCTCAACGAAGATGTGCTTCTCCCGGTCTTCACCATCGACCCAGACGAAGACCTGACGGTAGCCTATGTCTTGCCGTACATGAACGGACTGATTTCGGGCAACTTTGTTGCCGTCGTGAACCGGTTCGCGGCACTGCTGGAATTCATCGTTCAGACGTACAACGGCGACGGACTGATTGATTTCGGTGCGCTAAGTGGTGGGTTGGCGACGCGACATTAGTTGGATGCTTGCACGGGGATGAAATAAATTAGAAGGCTAAAATAAATTAAAATGAAAGAAATGGCGCACCTTCACCGATGTGGGTACGTCGTCTGACGAAGATTCGCATCAATGATCGTCAAATTCTCGCTGCGCAAACGTACAACTGTCATGATTTCGCCTTGTTCCGGATAAAATCGTCTGAGCGATGATTGTCGCTACGACGGACCGTCTGTTATCTCAGAATCGTGACGGTCGAACCTGAGAGACAAGGACAAGAACAGATGGCATTCGGACCGACAGATTCGGGAAGTTTGAGATACAGCGACATCTTCGACGCGATTAACCGTGGCCTCATGCAGCATGGCCGTTTGCTGACGCTGCGCACCCCGCTGGGCGAGAACGTGCTCACGCCCGTTCGCGCGAACGGCTGGTCGAAGATCGGCCGTGATTATCGTTGGACTGTTGATGCAGTATCCATGCGCGACGACATCGAATTGCTCGCGCTGATGCATCAGCAGGTGTCGTTGTTGATTCAGCAATCGACAACACGCTATGCCGACGCGGAGTATCGTCCGATTCACGGCTTCGTGCATCAGATCAGGCGATTGGGGGCCGATGGTGCACTTTCGCTTTGCCAGATCGAGTTCGCGTCCGCCCTGTTCTTCTTGGGCGAAGGTCGTGACGATCATTACTGGCTGGATTCGAACGCTGTCCAGAGCATCAGCACTGTCTTCGACAAATACCCTCAGTTGCGCGGGCACTACCGATTCAATCTCAGCAGCCAGCCAAGTACGCGCACATACACGCGACAGAGCGAATCGGATTTGAATTTCGTTCAACGTCTGCTGGAAGACGAAGGATGGTACTTTTATTGGGAGCATGCCCCAGTCAAGGATAACGAACCACCCAAGACCACACTGGTGATCGTGGACAGCATTTCGGCGTTGCCGGAAGCGCACGATGTCACGTATTCCCGAAGCAATACGGGCGATGAAATCGATGGCTTGACGCAGTGGGTGATGCAGCAGACTGCACAGCCAATGGAGTTCAAGTCCACCTCGTTCGATCAGGATCGACCGGGTACCAGCTTCGCGGCGAGTAGTCTGATGGAGGCGACGACATACACGGTCCAGCATTACCGGGACAAGGAAACCCTCAGCGTTCCGGGTGTACCTGCGACGGTGTATGAACCGACGACCTTGGGTTACCCGGACTCCGACAGCGGCGGCCACCGTGCGCGGATTCGGACGCAGGCATGGGACGCGATGGCCCGTCGCTTTATCGGCGTTGGCGGAGTGCGTTGGCTTGATGCCGGGTCGAGGTTCGTGCTGAACGATCATCCGCGCCACGATGACCGTGATCCGAAGGACCGGGAGTTTCTGGCGGTCGAGATGCACTGGTTCATCCTAAACAATGTACCGTTCGCGCGTCAGTCGGAAGCATTTCCGTTCAGCCTGCAATCGGAGTTCGACCGTGTTCAGGCGGAATACGAGCAGGCGTCCGTGTCTCGTCCTCATGCCGATGACGGTTCGGTAGGTCTCTTCTTGATGAAGCTGGAAGCCCAGCGCGCGGATGTCGTGTACCGTAGCCCGCTTGAACACAAGAAGCCGGTGATGCAGCTTGAACACCTACTTGTCGGCGCACCAAATGATGAGGAAGCGTGGACGAACAAGAACAACGAGATTCGTGGCCGGTTCGCATGGGACCGGCAGAGTAAGCCGGACGAGTACAACACGTCGCCGTGGATGCGCGTCATGCAGGGCGACACCGGTGACGGCTACGGTGCGGTCCACGTTCCCCGCAAAGGTGAATGGGTGGCAGTCGGGTACTGGCAGGGGGACTGTGATCGTCCCTTCGTGATGGGCCGGTTGCCCGGTGGGACCACTCAGCAGCCGTGGCATTCGGATGTACTGAAGTCGGGCCAGCAGTCGCGCGGTTTCGGCAATACCGGTGCATACAACGCCCTGATCCACGACGATTCCACGCATCAAGGTGGCCAGCGGCTGACGAGCTATACCGGGGGCACCTATCACCTATTCCATCAGGGATACCTGATTGACCAGACGGGCAATACGCGTGGTGGTTATCGCGGGATTGGTTACAAACTCCATACTGATGCGTTCGGTGCGATGCGAGCGAATCAGGGGATGGCGATCAGCACGCAGCACAAGTCGCCGGACGCCGAACAATTGGACGTGCGAGAGGCAAGCCAGCAATTGTCGCGTGCGGGGAATTTGGTCGATTCGTTATCGGAAGCCAGCAAGGGGCATCAGGCAGCGGACCTCAAGTCAGGTCACGACGCGTTGAAGCACTTCGCGGACGTTTTGGAATTGCCGCAGACACCCGAGGCCAAGGGTGGTCGCACGGCGGGCGGCGGCACGGGCACCGCGAACGCTTTCAAGGAACCGGTGATGCTGCTGGATAGCCCAGCAGGAATTGCGGCGTCAACGCAGCAATCGGTGCATCTTGCGGCAGACCAACTCATCAATCTCGTTAGCGGCCAGACCACTACTGTTGCGTCGGGACAGTCGCTGATCGTCGCGGCCCTAAACCTGATCAGTATCTTTGCGCAGAACGGTGGTATGAAGGCCATCGCTGGCAAGGGTGACATCGATATTCAGGCGCATGCCGGCGTGATCGATCTGGCGGCTCAGTTGGCGTTGCACATTCGGTCCGTGACAGACGTTATCGAGGTTGCGTCCGGCAAAGAAATCCGCATTCTTTGCGGCGGGGCAATCATCCAGATCAGTCAGGACGGCAGCATCAATATCCACTCACCAGGCAAGATCGACTTCAAGGCGGCGAGCTATTCGTTTGCTGGTCCCGCACGGGTTGATATCACGAATCCGGCGTTCAAGGATTCGCCGGTCCAGAAGCTGTCGCTGAACATGTTCGCGTCGCCTTCGGCGAAGAATGCTGCCCCGGTTGGCATGCCATATAAACTCTATGCGGACGGCGCGCTGGTCAAGCAGGGAGTATTCGACGAGACCGGCCAGTTGCCTATCGATCATCATGTGGCGACACAGAAGTACACACTCGAACTGGCGAACGGCGTTAAGCATGAGATCCCAGTGCCCGGCGACTATCGCGATGCCGCTAACGGTGCCCTCGCGAATCAGGGCTTCCAATTTCACGAAAGTAGCAGTGCGCCGGACATCACTCCGCCCGGCGACCGGGCGTTGCACCGGACACGCTACAGCGAGCTACTGAACCCGGCAACCGGAGACGAAGCATGACTGCCAAGACGATCACGACGCCGATGGCACTCAATCGCACTTCAAGTGCATCGGTGTGTTCACCGTGGTTTGTGGACACGACGGATGAGGGGAAGCCCGTCGAATTTCATCCGGTCACGTGTTCCTACCAACCTCTCGTAAACGGTCAGGAGGCGTTTGGTGCTGTCTACGATGCCATCATGGCGGCACGGTACAGCGTTGATATTATCTGCTGGGGCTTCCAGCCGTCGATGTATTTCAAGCGTGGGGATGGCGGAGCGTCGCTCAATATCGGAGACCTGCTACTCAAGAAGGGATTGGAAGGCGTTCGGGTCAGGCTTTTGTGTTGGGCGGACTCTCTGAATGTTGCTCAGGTCACGGAGAATTCGACTCCGGGATTCAACTGGCTTCGAAACCGCGTCTTGCAGAATGAGAATGATGCGGAGCGGGAATATGACCGTGCTTGGTATTTGACCGCGCGAGCAGTGCCGCCGTCCCCGTTCCGGGAAGAACAGGCGAACAAGCAAGCAGCCGATCTACGCGCGAAGCATGCTGTCGGCCTGCCGCCCCCTGAGCCGTCCAAGAAGACCGTAGCCTTGCAGGGGCTGCCGTGTATCGAAGTAGCAACGCGAGATTTTTCGTTGGGGGATCGCGCGGAAATCATCTACCGTGAATCGCGGTTTCGCGAAGACAAGAACCTGAACGAGGAAGCCGTCACGTTTGGTTTCGGCACCGAACCTTCGCACCATCAGAAGATGGTGCTCGTAGACTACGAAGCACCCGAACATGCCGTCGGTTTCGTCATGGGGCATAACACGCTGGATGCATACTGGGACGATGATAAGCATTCGTTTGCCCGGATGCATCCTCGCTTCGGGCGCAACGGTGCGACACCGCGACAGGATATGTCGGCGCTCGTCACCGGGTCGATCCTCGAACATCTGAATGTCAACTTCTGCAATGCATGGAAGCGCAGCACGAATGTCGATTTGTTGCCGGCTCGACGAGCACTCGCATCACGACTTCCGTTGCGAAAGGACAAGGGTACGCCGGTCATGGCGCAAATCCTGCGCACGCAATCGCAGGAAGGGCGCCGTGACATCCGTGCGATGTACAAGCAGGCAACGGACAATGCGTGCCGCTACATCTACATCGAGAATCAGTATTTCCGCTGGCCGCCGCTGGTGGATCACATCAAGACGGCGATCAACCGCCAGACATCTGGTGGGCGCGATATTGGTAAGCATGGGCCGCTGTATCTGTTCGTGGTGACGAATTCCAGCGATGATGCATTGGATCACGGGCAGGTATCGACGTACCGGATGATGGAGTCGCTGGGGCACGCAGACACGATGCCGAACGTGACAAGGTTAGAGCGAAACGATGTGTATCAGCAGCAGCGACGTAATCTTGTAGCCAGCATTGACGGTACTGACAGCAACGCGCAGTTGATCCAGACTTATGGAACAGGTTCGACGGCTGACATCGCAAAAGCCTTGGACAAGAACGAGGCGCACAAGAAGGATTTGCAGAAGCAACTCAATGACGTTAATGCCAAGATTGCTGATAATAACAAGGGTCAAATCATACCGGGCGACATTCCGGGGCTGAAGACACTGATCTGTACTCTGGTTGCACCGGATTCCCCGGCGGGAAAATGGATGGACACTTATGTACACAGCAAGATCATGGTCATCGACGATGTGTTCTTGACGCATGGTTCGGCAAACATCAATACGCGAAGTATGGAGGTCGATAGCGAGTTGAATATCTGTCACGAACACGGCGATGTGACCAAGGCACTTCGGAAGCGACTGTGGGCAATTCATACGAGGCTTGAGTCCGCAAACTCTCAGGGCGGGAGCGGCGATACCAATAGAGCGCGTGCGATAGGCGATGACATGGGTGTTGCATACGACACTTGGAAAATGATTCTTACGAGCAACCAGAAGCTTCAAAATTCGAAGAAACAATCACCAACTGCTTCAATCGTCAACTTCAAGACTGCCACGACCACACGAAGCGGGCTCGACTAATCATGCGTAGAGTTCCTATCGCCCTGTTCATTTTGTGCCTGTTGACCGCATGTTCGAAGAACGAAAGTGCTATGAATCCGTTGCCCGACGTTAGCGCAGTGCGCCTGAATCTCGCCTTCACTTGTGTGCATGAAGCCGATCATCTACCGCCGCTTGATCCCGAAGCAGATAAGTTGTTCCAGTACGCCCGGTTCCTTGAGAAGAAAGAAGGGGCCAAGGACTTCAACGATGTCGCTCGGTACTACCGTATCGCGGCCGCATTCGGTCACTATAAGGCCAATCATAATCTGCAAATTTTGATCTCGTCGGGAATGGCGTCTTCTCCCGATCCAGAGAAAGAAAGCGTTGATCTTGCCGAGCAGCTTATCAAAGCCGGTGTGCCAGGCGGCTACTACGATATCGGCCACTATCTTTTGAATGGGTACGGCGTTCAAAAAGACGACGACGCGGCCCAGAGATACATACGGAAAGCTGCGGACTTGGGTAATGCGGATGCACAGTATTACGTTGGCAACTTGCTTGACCCTGCTGATGCCGCGCCAGACATTGCCCTCAAAATGTTTCAGTGTGCAGCCGATCAGGGGCACGCAGAGGCCGCAAACTATCTCGGAGTCAGCTTCCAAACCGATAAAAAGTTAGTTGCGGCTGCGAAAGCATTTCAGACAAGTGTCACGGCAGGAAGTAGTCAGTCGGCTCTATTGCTTGAGGAAGCGTTTGATGTAAGTGGCGGAAAAGACCCGCTAACCAATCTCGGGGTCCATGCAGACGCTGAACGCAGTCGCCGATATGCGCTTGTCGGCAAGTTTCTGCGTGCCAATGATGGGCGGAATCCCAAGGTTCCGGACATCGACAAGATCGTGCCGCTTCCGCCCGCAAAACTTCCGCCGTGGGATGGAACATTCCAGTGGCAGAAGGAACAGGACGCTGCTGTTCCGCCGCAGAAGCCAACGAACGAAGTTGTCGATCAGATGGCGAAGGCGAAGCACCTCGACCCAGCAACGGGGTTGCCCTTGGCAAATCCAGCAGAGAAGACTTCTCAAGAGGACCAGCCTGCGAACATTTCAGCGCGCCTTCCGTTGGGGACAGTCGCGCACACCGGCCAGCAGTGCCCGGAAGATGGGGTATGGTGCGCGAAATTGGATGCCGGTCAGGTCGGCGATGCGAAACGCAGGTTTCTAAAGGGCGACTCGTTGCCGTCCGTCGTCGTGCATGAACCACGACGGCTTGCGGTTCTCGACAGCATGATGGGTACGCGGCAGCACATGGCACCCGTTGCATGGGAACTTGTCGCATACCTTGATCAGGCTTGATCTGATTCCACGCCGGAAAGACTACAGGCGGATGGCCCCTTTTGTAACCGACAGGAAGATCGCTCTACGTGAACCAACCTAATGAAGCGAAGAGGCGTGCGCACCCGGTGACGTTGATAGGGTTTGGTTGGTTGTTGTTCGTCCTTGGACTGCCTTGCTGGGCACTTGCGAGCAGTGCGCTTCAGGTATTCGCACCGTATGCCGACTGGCCCAAGATGGCGGGAATGATCGCCGTGCCAGTGCCGTTGCTATTTGTTGCCGCTTGGAAATACGACAGTGAGTACACGGGAGAAATCGGTCCTCTTCTGGTGGGCTGGTGTGTGGGCGTTGGAATGGCGCGACTCGCTTATTTAATCGGAGGCTTGGCCCCGCATGGATGATTGCTTGGCAAAGATCACGCCTTTGTACTCGTTCGTTTCGGGATGTGACTTGGGCAACGACAAATGACCCGATATATGATCCTCGACGGCGATCACACGACCGTGGCCGGAACGGTCCGGGCAAGGGCAACGCCGTTTGAACTTGATGGCAAGCACATCGCACATGAAGAGGACGATGTGTTTTGCCCGGTGTGTAAAACGATTGGCAAGATTCAGTGCGACGGCCCACGGTTGCCGATGACAGGACCAGACGGTCGGCGTGTGGCACTGAGTGATGACCTTTGTATCTGCAAGTGTGTCCCGCCGCCGAAGCTCATCCCGTCTCAGCAGGTCATGTCGGTTGACGCGTGATGATGTCTCGGTGCGCCCCTGCTTTGGGGTTCCGGACTCGCTGGACGGCGATATAAGGCAACGCAGCGGCTAATCGCTGCGTTGCGGGCCAAATCAGTTGCTTCAGGCCGGGCCACCGACCGGCGTAGCCCAATCAGCGAATGCAGCAAGGAAGCGCGGAAGGTCATCGAATGTGTCGAGGCTCACTTGCCAGCCATACGCGGTTTCGGTCGCCCCACGGTTCAGCCGCTTCGGAAACCGCGACATGTTCGAATGGAAACGATGTTCGTGGCCGACCGATGCAACTCCCGGCAATGCCATCACCTCGTCAGGCATCAGGCCGGGATGCACCACCAGCTTGACGCGATTCATCCTTGATGTGGTTTTGACCAAGTAGATGATCTGACCGTTAGGGGCCGCGAATTCGGCCACTTTCGATGTCTGGTTCGTCAGCCTGTATCCCGCCTTCTGGACTTCAGCAAGGATGGCGGCGACTTCGTCGTTCGCCGTGCCGCACGTCGCGATGTCATGGACCTTGGTCGTTGCCGGTTTCAACTGTGCAGACGACGGCACGTTGGGCGTCGGCATTGCTGTCTCTTGATCGCGCCGTGCTGATGGCTTCGGCGCAGTTCGACCAAGCAGCGAAGCCGTAGCGACATGCATCTGCTTATAGGCGCGGTCAAGCCAGTCAGTCCGACGCAAGACCGGATTCTTGGCGTCAAGTTCTCCCTTGGTGACTTCTCGAAGGTAGTAGCGCGTTGTGCTGCCGCCCGCACCGGACGGATGGCAGAACGCCCCCAAGACCTGCTTGCGTTGGAGTGCGCCGTGATGGACGCACCAGTCCAATGCGGCCTCAGGGCAAGGGCCAAGGCCGACAAACAGTGTGTCCGATGCCATTTCCCGCACTGATGGGACGAAGCAGTCACGGAAGCATTCGCTGAGAAGAGGTGATGCCATGACTTCATCGAAGCTCCCCGCGAACATTTTTCCGGCCTTGAAGGCAGCGTGCGGCACTACCGATGTCGATTGCAGGAGGTCGGCGTGCGAACTCCAAAGCGATTCAACATCCTCGATTCCAAGTAGTCGTTCGAACTCGAAGTGCCGCAGCATTTTCAACAGGTTCGGTCGCATCGATGGACCGCCGAAGGCTCCGACCTTCTTGATTTCACGGAGAATCATGTCCGTCGGGTGCCTGTGTCGAAGCAGTTCCTGCGCCTTGCCATACGACAGTTCAAGCTGCGTATTGCCGGGAGTAATTCCGACGATCACCAACTTTGCTTCCCGGTTGACGTACTCGAAGGGTGTGTACCGAAGCTCGTAGACGCCTGATTTTCCGAGACTGAATTGTGGTGCGGTTACCCCGTCCGCACCAAGACGCATCAGATCATTCGAGAAACGTTGAAACAGTTCGCGCTCCATCCCATGTCCCTAGTATTTTTCAGCGGGAGGCAGGTTAGCAACCCGACGTGGGAGATGAAAGAGAAATTTTCGGTATTCTTGTCGCGCCGCTTGCAGGGTGACTGCGATGAAGGAATGGCCTGTTCCATCGTTCGATGACGAGATTTCGCTCTGGCGGCGTCATGAACTCCATCAAGGCCCATCAGACGATTGGAATGCAGTCTGCAAAGTCGATATGCAACTGTCGGACGGGCTGCATGTTCTCCGGGTCGCCGGAAAGCACGGACGCTAACTGAGCGGCGATGCAAGTAAGCCCGTTGGAGTTTTTCAGGACATCGATTGTCAGTTGTGGCGGATAGCCGCTGACAGTCCTTGCGAGAGGATGAAGCCCGCCATGTGTGTAGCTGTTCAGGGCTTTCCAAGCAACATCACGATAATTCTTCACTTGTTCAAGCAGGGATGTCGGTGCATCGCTGGTGTCCAGTTCCTTTAGCATGTCGGCCAGCATCCGCCCATCGTTCGCTCTCCGTGCATTCTCTTCAGTCAGGGGGACACTGAGTCTTGCCACCCGATTCTCGGATGCCGCGTACAGCAACCAGATTCCTCGAACCAGAGATTCGTACTGCGGGCGAAGTAGCGCGAATCCGGATGCATGAAGCCCGCTGGTG